>NZ_JBIVHR010000065.1:0-33742 GCF_044749305.1 Pseudomonas sp. NPDC089534
CGCCGCGTGACCCTGACCACGTCGGGTGTGGTGCCGATGATCGATGAGCTGGCCAAGCACATCGACGTGTCCCTGGCGTTGTCCCTGCACGCACCGAACGACGCACTGCGCAACCAATTGGTGCCGATCAACAAGAAATATCCGCTCAAGATGCTGCTCGACTCGTGCGTGCGCTACATGTCCGCCCTGGGCGAGAAGCGTGTGCTGACCATCGAGTACACCTTGCTCAAGGACGTCAACGACAAGCTTGAGCATGCGGTCGAGATGATCGAGCTGCTCAAGGACATCCCCTGCAAGATCAACCTGATCCCGTTCAACCCGTTCCCGCATTCCGGGTACGAGCGGCCGAGCAACAACGCCATCCGCCGGTTCCAGGATCAGCTTCACCACGCAGGCTTCAACGTCACCGTGCGCACCACCCGTGGTGAGGACATCGACGCCGCCTGCGGTCAATTGGTAGGACAGGTGCTGGATCGCACCCGTCGCAGCGAACGCTACATCGCGGTGCGCGAATTGAGCGCCGACGGTGATCTGGCGCAGAACGCCGCGAACACTCACTAAGAGAGGATCTCTATGTCCCTGCGCTTCGCGCTGCTGTTGCTGTTGGCCAGCCTGTGTGCTGGCTGTGTCCTGTCGGGCGACTACAACCCGATGAAGACCAGCAAGGGCCGCGACGAGGCGCGGGCTGCGTACGTGCAGTTGGGACTGGGTTATTTGCAACAGGGTATGACCGAGCGGGCCAAGGTGCCGCTGAAGAAGGCCCTGGAGCTGGACGGCTCGGATGCCGACGCCAATGCCGCGCTGGCGCTGGTGTTCCAGGCCGAGCTTGAGCCTCAGCTGGCCGACGAGCACTTTCGCAAGGCGCTGTCCGCCCGTCCCGCCGATGCCCGGATCCTCAACAACTACGGCAGTTTTCTCTACGAGCAGCAGCGTTACAAGGACGCCTACGAGCGATTTGAGCAGGCGGCCGCCGATACCCTGTATCCTGAGCGTTCCCGGGTGTTCGAGAACCTCGGCATGACGGCGGCGAAGCTCGGTCAGCGCGACGTGGCGCAGCAACAGCTGGAAAAGGCCCTGCGCCTGAACCGCCAGCAACCGCGTGCGTTGCTGGAAATGGCTGAGTTGTCCTTCGAAGACAGGCATTATGTGCCCGCGCGAGACTATTACGACCGTTACAGCCAGTTGTCCGAGCAGAATGCGCGTAGCCTGCTGCTCGGCGTGCGCCTGGCGAAAGTGTTTGATGATCGCGACAAGGCCGCCAGTTACGGCCTGCAACTAAAACGACTCTATCCCGGTACGCCGGAATATCAGCAATACCTGTCGGAGCAATGATGAAAGCGGCGCATCCCGAAGTTGTAGCAGCGACTCGCGTTAACCCCGGTGAGACCTTGCGCCAGGCCCGCGAAAGCAATGGCTGGTCGCTGGCCGAAGTGGCCCTCAAGCTCAACCTCACCGTGACTTCCTTGAGCAACCTCGAGGCCGGCGCGTTCGACAAGCTGCCGGGGCATACCTTCGCTCGCGGCTACATTCGCGCCTACGCCAAATTGCTCGGCATGGACCAGGCCGTCCTGGTTCAGCAGTTCGACCAGTCCACCGGCACCGACTCCCAGGGCAGCAATGTGCATAGCCTGGGCCGGATCGAGGAGCCTGTGCGGGTTTCCCACACCATCCTGCGCATCGTCAGCCTGTTGCTGCTGATCGCGGTCATCGGCGGCGGTTTCGTCTGGTGGCAGGATCAGACCTCGCTGCGCACCAAGGACCTGATCGGCCTGGCCCCGGAGCACGTCGAAGTCGAAGGCGCCGACGGCACCACCCAGATCCATCCGCTGGACGAGCCGGAAGACCAGGCCGTCGAAGAAGGCCAGGCCGAGGCTTCGGCCCCGCTGGCGCTGCCTCAGGCCGAAACCGCCGCTGAGTCGGCCGGCACCGAAGCCGTCGCTCCGCAGCCTGCGCCCGCTGCTGCCGCTCCGGTCGCACCGGTTGTGGCGCCTGTCGCTCCGGTTCACACGCCGGCCCCTGTCGCCGCTGCCCCTGCGACGCCTGCTCCCGTGGCCCCGGCAACGCCTGCGCCAACCGTTGCCGCTCCGGTGGCACCGGCCGTTCAGGCGTCTGCGCCGGTCGCCGCTGCGGCCGTTCCGGCGGCGCCTGTCGCCGGCCAGGGTCAGGTTCAGGTGCAGTTCACCGCCGATTGCTGGACGCAAGTCACCGACGGCAGCGGCAAGGTGCTGTTCAGCGGCCTGAAGCGCAAGGGCGACAGCCTGGCTGTCGCCGGCAAGCCACCGTTTGCCGTGCGCCTGGGCTATGCCCGCGGCGCGCAGGTCAGCTACAACGGCCAAGCGGTCGATGTGGCTCCGTTCACCAGTGGCGAGACCGCTCGCCTGAAGTTGGGTCAATAAGTCATGCACGGCGAATCTCCAATCAAACGGCGCGAATCGCGCAAGATCTGGGTCGGCAATGTGCCGGTGGGCGGCGATGCGCCCATCGCTGTGCAGAGCATGACCAACAGCGACACCAATGACGTCGCCGCCACCGTCGCCCAGATCAACCGTCTGGAAGCCGCCGGCGTCGACATCGTGCGGGTGTCGGTGCCGGACATGGACGCCGCCGAGGCGTTCGGCAAGATCAAGCAACTGGTCAAGGTGCCGCTGGTGGCGGACATCCACTTCGACTACAAGATCGCGCTGCGCGTGGCCGAACTGGGCGTCGACTGCCTGCGGATCAACCCGGGCAACATCGGCCGCGAAGACCGCGTGCGCGCGGTGGTGGATGCGGCCCGCGACCGCGGCATCCCGATCCGCATCGGCGTCAACGCCGGCTCCCTGGAAAAGGACCTGCAGAAGAAGTACGGCGAGCCGACCCCGGCCGCGCTGGTCGAGTCGGCCCTGCGTCACGTCGAGCACCTCGAACGCCTGAACTTCCAGGACTTCAAGGTCAGCGTGAAGGCCTCCGACGTGTTCATGGCCGTCGAAGCGTACCGCCTGCTGGCCAAGGAAATCGTCCAGCCGCTGCACCTGGGCATCACCGAAGCCGGCGGATTGCGCTCGGGCACGGTGAAATCCGCCGTGGGCCTCGGTATGCTGCTCGCCGAAGGGATCGGCGATACCATCCGCATCTCGCTGGCGGCCGACCCGGTCGAGGAAGTGAAAGTCGGCTACGACATCCTCAAGTCCTTGCATTTGCGTTCCCGAGGCATCAACTTCATCGCCTGCCCGAGCTGCTCGCGGCAGAACTTCGACGTGGTCAAGACCATGAACGAGCTGGAAGGGCGCCTCGAAGACCTGCTGGTGCCGCTGGATGTCGCGGTGATCGGCTGTGTGGTCAACGGCCCGGGCGAAGCCAAGGAAGCCCATATCGGCTTGACCGGCGGCACGCCGAACCTGATTTACATCGACGGCAAGCCGTCGCAGAAACTGACGAACGACAATCTGGTGGACGAGCTGGAAAAGCTGATCCGCGAGAAGGCGGCCGAAAAGGTCGAAGCCGACGCAGCGGTCATCGCGCGCGGCTGATCGAACGAATTAAGGAATCTTTGTGAGCAAGTCTCTGCAAGCCATCCGTGGCATGAACGACATCCTGCCCGAGCAGACACCGGTATGGCGCTATTTCGAAGGCACCGTCTCGCGTCTGCTGGACAACTACGGCTATCGCCAGATCCGCATGCCGATCGTCGAGTTCACCGAGCTGTTCAAACGCTCGATCGGCGAAGTGACCGACATCGTCGAAAAAGAGATGTACACCTTCGAGGACCGCAACGGCGACTCCCTGACCCTGCGTCCGGAAGGCACCGCCGCCTGTGTGCGCGCTGTGCTCGAACATGGCATCACCGGGGGTGGCCAGGTTCAGAAGCTGTGGTACATCGGCCCGATGTTCCGCCACGAGCGTCCGCAGAAAGGCCGTTACCGCCAGTTCCACCAGATCGGCCTGGAAGTGTTCAACCTCGACGGCCCGGACATCGACGCCGAACTGATCGTGCTGACCTGGCGCCTGTGGGGCGAGCTGGGCATCCGCGATGCGGTCAAGCTCGAGCTCAACAGCCTGGGCACCAGCGAGTCACGCGCCCGTTACCGCGATGCGCTGGTCGAGTACCTCTCGGCGCACCACGACAAACTGGACGAGGACAGCCAGCGTCGCCTCAAGACCAACCCGCTGCGCGTGCTCGACACCAAGAACGCCGACACCCAGGCCGTGCTGGTCGGTGCGCCGAAGATGGCGGACTACCTGGACGACGAGTCCCGCGCGCACTTCGAAGGCCTGAAGGCCCGTCTGGATGCCGTCGGCATTCCGTACGTGCTCAACCCGAAACTGGTTCGCGGCCTCGACTACTACAGCAAGACCGTGTTCGAGTGGGTCACCGACAAGCTGGGCGCCCAGGGCACCGTGTGCGCCGGCGGCCGTTACGACGGCCTGGTCGAGCAGATGGGCGGCAAGCCGACCGCGGGCGTCGGTTTCGCCATGGGCATCGAGCGTCTGGTGCTGCTGCTGGAAACCCTGGAGCAGATCCCGGAAGAGATCTCCCGGCAGGTGGACGTCTACCTCTGCGCCTTCGGCGAAGAGGCGGAGCTGGCCGGGCTGGCCCTGGCCGAGCGCGTGCGTGACGCGTTGCCGAACCTGCGCCTGCAGGTCAACGCCGGCGCCGGCAGCTTCAAGAGCCAGTTCAAGAAGGCCGACAAGAGCGGCGCGCTGTTCGCGCTGATCCTCGGCGACGACGAAATGGCCCAGCGCACCGTCGGCGTCAAACCCCTGCGTGGCCAGGGCGAACAACAAAACATCGGCTGGGATGCGCTCGCTGCGCACCTGGCCACCTGCGTCGTGCAGGGTTGAAGCTGTCAAACAGCCGAATTAGCGATCAAAGGAGTATTGGGGTGTCGAGTACCGAAGACGAACAGTTGGCGGATTTGAAGGACTGGTGGGCACGCAACGGCAAACCTCTGGTCACCGGCGGCCTGTTGGCGCTGGTCATCGTGTTCGGCTGGCAGGCTTTTCACAAGTACCAGAGCAACCAGGCGCAGGGCGCTTCGGTGCTCTACCAGCAATTGCTGGAAACCACGCTGACCCCTGACGGTAAGCCTGACGCCGCCCGCGTCACGGACCTGGCCGGCAAGCTCAACAGCGAATTCGGCGGCAGCGCCTACGCGCAGTACGGCAACCTGTTCGTGGCCAAGGTGGCCGTCGACAGCGGCAAGCTGGACGATGCGGCGACCGAGCTCAAGGCCATCATCGACAAACCGGCCAACCCGGCGCTGGGCGAAATCGCCCGTCAGCGCATGGCGCAGGTGCTGGGTGCGCAGAACAAGGCCGACGAGGCCCTGAAGCTGCTCGAAGGCGACGCCGACAAGGCGTTCCTGGCCACCCGCGAAGAACTCAAGGGCGACCTGCTGGTGCAGCTGGGCCGTACCGACGAAGCGAACGCGGCGTATCAAAAAGCCAAGGCGGCGCTGTCGGACGACGCGGCGGTCGGTGGCCTTCAAATCAAGCTGGACGACCTGGCCAAAGGGGATGCGTGACGTGATCGGTTGGAAGCATGCAGCAGTGCTGGCTCTGGCCATTCTGGCCGCGGGTTGCAGCAGCAACAGCAAAAAGGAACTGCCACCGGCCGAACTGACCGACTTCAAAGAGGAAGTGGTTCTGCACAAGCAGTGGAGCCGCTCGATCGGTGACGGTCAGGGCGAAACCTACAACATGCTGGTGCCGGCGATCGACGGTGACAGCATCTACGCCGCCGACGTGACCGGCATCGTGATGGGCCTGGACCGCAGCAACGGCGACGTGAAGTGGAAAAAGGACCTGGAGCTGCCGGTGTCCGGCGCCGTGGGCGTGGGTTACGGCCTGGTGCTGATCGGCACGCTGCGCGGCGAAGTCGTCGCGCTCGATGCCGTCAACGGCGAAGAGAAGTGGCGTTCGCGCGTCAACAGCGAAGTCCTCGCGCCGCCGGCCAACAACGGCGACGTGGTGGTGGTGCAGACCCAGGACGACCGTCTGATCGGCTTGGACGCCTCCACCGGCAACCAGCGCTGGGTGTATGACAGCACCCCGGCCGTGCTGACCCTGCGCGGCACCAGCGCGCCGATCGTCACCAACCGCCTGGCGGTGGCTGGCCTGTCGACCGGCAAGGTGGTCGCGGTGGACATCTCCAACGGCGTACCGGTCTGGGAGCAGCGCATCGCGATCCCGCAGGGCCGTTCCGAGCTGGAGCGTGTGGTCGACATCGACGGCGGCCTGCTGCTGTCCGGCGGCACCCTGTACGTCGCCAGCTACCAGGGCCGCGTCGCGGCGCTGGACCTGGAAAGCGGCCGTCAGCTGTGGCAGCGCGACGCGTCGAGCTACGCCGGCCTGGCCCAGGGGTTCGGCAGCGTCTACGTGAGCCTGTCCTCGGGCACCGTCGAAGGCGTCGACGAGCGTTCCACCACCGCGCTGTGGAGCAACGATTCGCTGGCCCGCCGTCAACTGTCGGCGCCGGAAGTGTTCTCCAGCTATGTGGCAGTCGGTGACCTGGAAGGTTACCTGCACCTGCTGAGCCAGGTGGACGGCCGTTTCGTCGGCCGTGAGCGCATCGACAGCGACGGCCTGCGTGCACGTCCGCTGGTGGTGGGCGATACGATCTATGTGTATGGCAACAGCGGCAAACTGGAAGCCCTGACCATCAAGTAACAACTATGCTTGGGGAATTCCCCAAGCGGCTTCACCTGTGGGAGCGGGCTTGCCCGCGAAGGGCGTCAACGATGACGCGTGCTGCCCCGGCGGTACGTTTTTTCGCCGGCAGCCCCCCGCAGAGCAGCCCCGAGCACCAGCCGCTGCCACGCAGCGGCTTTTGTATTTTCTGAATTAACGCAGTGGAGAGCCGCATGGTTCCCGTAATCGCCCTGGTGGGCCGACCGAACGTCGGCAAGTCCACCTTGTTCAACCGCCTGACCCGGACCCGCGACGCCATCGTCGGCGACCTGTCCGGTCTGACCCGTGATCGCCAGTACGGTGAGGCCAAGTGGCAAGGGCGCTCCTACATTCTGATCGACACCGGCGGCATCTCCGGCGACGAGTACGGCATGGACGAAAAGATGGCCGAGCAGTCGCTGCTGGCCATCGAAGAAGCGGATGTCGTCCTGTTCCTGGTGGACGCCAAGGCCGGCTTCACCGCCGCCGACCAGATGATCGCCGAGCACCTGCGCAAACGTAACAAGCGCTCCTTCGTGGTCGCCAACAAGGTCGACAACATCGACCCGGAAATGGCCCGCGCCGAATTCGCCCCGATGGGCATGGGCGACGCCATCCCGATCGCCGGTGCCCACGGCCGCGGCATCACCCAGCTGCTGGAGATCGCCCTGGGCGATTTCCCCAAGGATGATGACGAGCCGCAGGAAGGCGAAGAGGACGAAGAGGTCGCCGAAGGCGAGGAAGCCAAGCGCATTCCGGGCCCGAGCGAGAAGGACGGCATCAAGATCGCCATCATCGGTCGCCCGAACGTCGGCAAGTCGACCCTGGTCAACCGCATGCTCGGCGAAGAGCGCGTGATCGTCTACGACCAGCCCGGCACCACCCGCGACAGCATCTACATTCCCTTCGAGCGCAACGAAGAGAAGTACACGCTGATCGACACCGCCGGTGTGCGCAAGCGCGGCAAGATCCACGAGGAAGTCGAAAAGTTCTCCGTGGTGAAGACCCTGCAGGCGATCAAGGACGCCAACGTGGTGATCTTCGTGATGGACGCCCGCGAAGGAGTGGTCGACCACGACCTCAACCTGCTGGGCTTCGCCCTCGAGGCGGGCCGGGCGATGGTGATCGCGCTCAACAAGTGGGACGGCATGACCCCGGGCGAGCGTGACTACGTGAAGACCGAGCTGGAGCGCCGGCTGTTCTTCGTCGACTTCGCCGACATCCACTTCATCTCGGCGCTGCACGGCACCGGCGTGGGCAACCTCTACGGTTCGGTGCAGAACTCGTTCAAGTCGGCGGTCACCCGCTGGCCGACCAGCCGCCTGACCCAGATCCTCGAAGACGCGGTCAGCGAACACCAGCCGCCGATGGTCAACGGTCGCCGGATCAAGCTGCGCTATGCCCACCTGGGCGGCGCGAACCCGCCGCTGATCGTGATCCACGGCAACCAGATCGAGAAAGTGCCGAAGTCGTACGTGCGCTACCTGGAGAACACCTACCGCCGTGTGCTGAAGCTGGTCGGTACGCCGATCCGCATCGAGTTCAAGGGCGGCGAGAACCCGTACGAAGGCAACAAGAACACGCTGACCGACCGCCAGGTCAACAAGAAGCGTCGATTGATGTCGCACCACAAGAAAGCCGAGAAGAAGCGCCGCGACAAGCGCTGATCCAACGCTTGCGGCTCCCCTTCGGGAGTTCCGGGAAGGGCGCCGTTTGGCGCCCTTTTTCATGGGCGGCGGATGGGCTATCCTCGGGCACTCCCGCGCCGACGTCAGAGCCGGGTGCAGAGCAGGGAACCTTGATGATCACCAGCAAGCTGCCGAATGTCGGCATCACCATCTTCACGCAGATGTCTCAGCTCGCGGCGCAGACCGGAGCGATCAACCTGTCCCAGGGTTTTCCCGATTTCGACGGCCCGCAGGCGCTGCGCGACGCCGTCGGACGCCACATCGCCAACGGCCATAACCAGTATTCGCCGATGACCGGCCTGCCGGCGCTGCGCCAGCAGATCGCGGCGAAGATCGCCCGCAGCTACGGCGCCGACGTGGATGCCGACAGCGAAGTGACGGTCACCCCCGGCGCGACCCAGGCGATCTTCTGCGCCATCCAGGCGGTTATCCACAGCGGCGACGAAGTCATCGTGTTCGACCCGGCCTACGACAGCTACGAGCCGGCGGTGGAACTGGCCGGCGGCCGTTGCGTGCACGTCCAGCTCGGCCTGGACGACTTCGCCATCGATTTCGACCGGCTCAGCGCCGCCATCGGCCCGCGCACGCGGATGATCATCCTCAACACCCCGCACAACCCGAGCGGCGCCCTGATCAGCCGTGCCGAGCTCGACCGGTTGGCCGAGCTGATCCGTGACCGCGACATCTACGTGATCAGCGATGAAGTCTACGAACACCTGGTGTACGACGGCGTGGCCCACGTCAGCGTGCTGGCCCACGAGGAGCTGTATCAGCGCGCGTTCGTGGTCAGCTCGTTCGGCAAGACCTATCACGTCACCGGCTGGAAGACCGGCTACGTCGTGGCGCCGCCGGCCCTGAGCGCCGAGCTGCGCAAGGTGCACCAGTACGTCAGCTTCTGCGGGGTGACGCCTTTGCAGTACGCCCTGGCCGACTATATGGCCGCGCATCCTGAGCATGTCGAAGAACTGCCGGCGTTCTACCAGGCCAAGCGCGACCTGTTCTGCGATCTGCTGGCGCCTTCGCGGTTCCGCTTCACCCGGGTGGCCGGCACCTATTTCCAACTGGTCGACTATTCGCAGATCCGTCCCGACCTGAACGACGTCGAGATGGCGATGTGGATGACCCGCGAGCATGGCGTGGCCAGCATCCCGGTGTCGGTGTTCTGCCAGCATCCACCGCAAGGCCAGCGCCTGGTGCGCCTGTGCTTTGCCAAACGCGAGGAGACGCTGCGCGAAGCGGCGGCAAAACTATGCGTGATCTGAGTGCGTTGCCCGACCTTGATGTGGCGTTGATCCAGACCAGCCTGGCCTGGCACGACCGGCAGGCCAACCTGGAGCATTTCGAGGCGCTGCTGGAGCAGGCCCGCGGGGCTGACCTGGTGATCCTGCCGGAGATGTTCACCACCGGGTTCTCGATGGCGTCCGAGACGCTGGCCGAAGCCGAAAACGGCCCGACCAGCAAATGGCTGCGGGCCCAGGCGGCGAAGCTGGATGCAGTGGTCACCGGCAGCGTGATCATCCAGGCCGCCGACGGCAGCCACCGCAACCGCTTGCTGTGGGCGCGGCCGGACGGCGAGGTGCTGCATTACGACAAGCGCCACCTGTTCCGCATGGCCGGCGAGCACAACCACTACACGCCGGGCGAGCGTCAGGTGCAGTTCGAGCTCAAGGGCTGGCGCGTGCGTCCGCTGATCTGCTACGACCTGCGTTTCCCGGTGTGGAGCCGCGACGCCCAGGACACCGACCTGCTGCTGTACACCGCCAACTGGCCGGGCGCCCGCCGGCAGCACTGGAACCGCCTGCTGCCGGCGCGGGCCATCGAGAACCTGTGCTACGTGGCGGCGGTCAACCGCGTCGGCACCGACGGCAAGGGTTTCGCCTACACCGGCGACAGCCAGGTGCTGGACTTCCAGGGCGAAACCCTGCTGGCGGCGGGTGAGGCGGACGGGGTGTTCCGGGTCGTGCTGGAGGCGGCGCCGCTGGCGGCCTACCGTGAGCGCTTCCCGGCGAACCTGGATGCGGACACGTTCGAGTTCACCTGAGGCGGCCGACACAAAACCAGCCGGCAAAAAGAAAGGCCCCAGGGTTCGCACCCTGGGGCCTTTTGCATGGCGGCGGCCGGTTACGCGGCTTTCGCTTCCGGCTGGCTCAGGGAGCGGTTCAGCGCGCTGAACAGGGCCTTGAAGCTGGCGGTGGTGATGTTTTCATCGATGCCGACGCCGTGCACCGCACGTTCGCCGTTCACCCGCAGCTCGATGTAGGCCGCGGCCTTGGCGTTGGTGCCCGCGCCGATGGCGTGCTCGTTGTAGTCCATGATCTCCACCGGAATCGGCAGGCCGGCCACCAGCGCTTCGAGCGCGCCGTTGCCCTTGCCGCGCCAGTGCAGGTTGGTCTCGCCCTGGCCCTTGCTCGCCACTTCCACTTCGACGGCGCTGTGGCCGTTCTCTTCCTGCAGGCGATGGCTGACCAGCGCATACGGGGTGTTGGCTTGCAGGTACTCGGTGTGGAGCAACGCGTGGATCTGCTGGGCGGTCATTTCCAGGCCCAGGCGGTCGGTCTCGCGCTGCACGACCTGGCTGAACTCGATCTGCATGCGGCGCGGCAGGCTGATGCCGTATTCCTGCTCCAGCAGGTAGGCGATGCCGCCCTTGCCGGACTGGCTGTTGACGCGGATCACCGCCTCGTAGCTGCGGCCGATGTCGGCCGGGTCGATCGGCAGGTACGGCACTTCCCACAGGGCGTCGGACTTCTGCTGGGCGAAGCCCTTGCGGATCGCGTCCTGGTGGGAGCCGGAGAACGCGGTGTGCACCAGGTCGCCGACGTACGGGTGGCGCGGGTGCACCTGAATCTGGTTGCACTCCTCGACGACCTTGCGCACGCCGTCGATATCGGAGAAGTCCAGCTCAGGGTCGACGCCCTGGGTGTACATGTTCAGGGCCACGGTGACGAGGTCGACGTTGCCGGTGCGCTCGCCGTTGCCGAACAGGCAGCCTTCGACGCGGTCGGCGCCGGCCATCAGGCCCAGCTCGGTGGCGGCCACGCCGGTGCCGCGGTCGTTGTGGGTGTGCAGGCTGATGATCACGCTGTCACGGCGGTTGATGTGGCGGCCGAACCATTCGATCTGGTCGGCGTACACGTTCGGGGTCGCGCACTCGACGGTGGCCGGCAGGTTGAGGATCATCTTGCGCTCAGGCGTCGGGTTCCAGACCTCGATCACCGCGTCGCAGACTTCCTTGGCGAACTCAAGCTCGGTGGCGCTGAAGGTTTCCGGCGAGTATTCGAACGTCCACTCGGTTTCCGGCTGCTGCGCGGCGTATTTGACGAACAGCTTGGCGGCGTTGACCGCGATGGCCTTGATGCCGTCCTTGTCCTGGTTGAACACGATGCGGCGGAACGACGGCGAGGTGGCGTTGTACAGGTGGACGATGGCTTTCTTCGCCCCGCGCAGGGACTCGAAGGTGCGCTCGATCAGGTCTTCGCGGCCTTGGGTGAGCACCTGGATGGTGGTGTCGTCCGGGATGTGGCCGTCTTCGATCAGGGTGCGCACGAAGTCGAAGTCGGTCTGCGAGGCGGCCGGGAACGAGGCCTCGATTTCCTTCACGCCCACCTGCACGAGGGTTTTCCAGAAGCGCAGCTTTTTCGCCGAGTCCATCGGTTCGATCAGCGACTGGTTGCCGTCACGCAGGTCGGAGCTGCACCAGATCGGCGCGGCGTCGATGGTCTTCGACGGCCAGGTGCGGTCCGGCAGGTTGATCACGGGAAACGCGCGGTATTTCGAAGACGGGTCTTTGAGCATGCTCATCGGGGAATTCCTTATTGTCTGGGCCGAAAAGAGGCGGCCTGCCGGTGGAACGAATGTTCGGAGAGAAGCAGAGACGAGGCGCAGCGATTCAGCCCGGCAGTCGTGCGCTGACGAGGCACAGGCTGCGGTGCTGGCGAAGCTGAATAAGGGTGTGAGAGGTTTTCATGTCCTCAACCCTAACCGCGAGGGGGGAGGATGGCAAGCAGTCGGAAAAATTTGAGAGGAATACTCGGAAAACGGGGATTCGCGAGATTTTATTGTGCTGGGTGGCGCTGAATTTCTGAATGATTGCGCACTGTTTTGGGTCGGCGCAATTGGCGGATACCGGGTTGTGGGGATAAAAAGCGCCGGTTTTCCGGGGTGTCGCGCTGATGTCCAGATCGCCATCGTCGGATCGCCGCCGGGTGCAAGCCCGCTCCCACCGTGATTGATGTCGCACACAAGATTCAGGTCAGTTGCCGACCCTGTGGGAGCAACTGTCTTAATCATGTCCTGCGGCGCTTGGACTGCCGCCATCGCTGGCAAGCCAGCTCCCACAGGTATCGCGGATCACCGAAGATCCCTGTGGGAGCGGGCTTGCCCGCGATGAGGCCGGCGTTTTCGCCGCCGCTTCAGGGCTGGAACGCGCCGATGAAGATCGCCGGATCCACCCGCGCATCGTTCAGGCTGACGTTCCAGTGCATGTGCGGCCCGGTCGCCCGGCCGGTGGCGCCGACCTTGCCCACCACCGCGCCGCGGGCCAGTTGCTGGCCGTTGGTCACGTCGATCTTCGACATGTGGCAGAACATGCTGATGAAGCCCTGGCCGTGGTCGACGAACACCGTGTTGCCGTTGAAGAAGTAGTTGCCGATCAGGATCACCTTGCCCGCCGCCGGGGTCTTGATCGGCGTGCCGGCCGGCACCGCGAAATCCAGGCCCGCATGGGGATTGCGCTCTTCGCCGTTGAAGAAGCGGCGCACGCCGAACTTGCTCGACAGCGGCCCGTTGACGGGCTTGTCCAGCAGCAGGTTGCTCGGCGTGTTCGGGCTGAAGCTGCGGTAGGCCTTGATCTGCTCGGCCAGTTCGCCTTCGATGCGCTTGAGGTTGGCCGGGTTCGGGTTGACCTGCTGGGTGTTCTTCAGGGTGATGTGCTGTTCCGGGTACTTCTTGTTGCCCACCGTGAAGTTCAGGCTGCGGCCGGCGCTGCTGATCTGCTGCACGCCCGGCTTGACCGTCAGCGGCACGCCGACGATGGCCAGCCAGTTGTTCTGCTCCTTGACCACCAGCACCGGTTTGCCCTGATACGTGGCTTTGGGCGCCTGGGCGGCGCTGCCCAGGTCGACCACCGCCACGCCGCCCGGCACCGGTTTGTTCAAAAGCCTTGTGATGTAGCTGTCGGCGTGGGCGTTGAAGGTCAGGCACAGCAACAGCAGCGGAGCGAGGAAACGCGGCATGGATCAGTCCAGTAAAGAAAGGGTGACAGGCGTCAGGTGATTGTCCTCGACGCGCACGTGCAGTTCGCCTTCGCCGAGCCTGGCCTTGAGGCGTTGGCCGTTCTGTGTCTGCGCGGCGCTGCGGATCGCGTTGCCGCGTTCGTCCAGCAGGATGCTGTAGCCCCGGCCGAGCGTCGCCAGCGGGCTGACCACATGCAGGGTCTGCATCTGGCTGTGCAGTTGCAGGCGCCGGTTCTTCAGGCCTTCGCGCATGGCCCGGGGCAGGCGTTCGGCCAGGCTGTCCAGGCGTTGGCGCAGCAGGGCCAACTGGCGTCCCGGATGCTGCCCGGCGAGGCGGGCCTCCAGGCGCAGCAGGCGTTCGCGGCGGGTGTTCAGGTGGCGCTCGAAAGCCCGGCGCAGGCGCATGTCCAGGTCGTCCAGGCGCTGGGCCTGCTGGCGCAGGCGTTCGCCGGGATGGCGCAGGCGGCGGGTCATGCCTTCCAGGCGCAGGCGGTCGCGCATCAGGCGGTCGCGCATGCGCATCACCAGGCGCCGGTGCAGGCTTTCGACCTGACGGATCAGGTGGCTGGAATCCGGGGCGAGCAGTTCGGCGGCGGCGGAGGGCGTCGGCGCACGCACGTCGGCCACGAAGTCGCTGATCGACACGTCGGTCTCATGGCCGACGGCGCTGACGATCGGCGTCACGCAGGCATCCACGGCGCGGGCCACGGCTTCTTCGTTGAAGCACCAGAGGTCTTCCAGCGAGCCGCCGCCGCGGGCCAGGATCAACGCATCGAAGCCCCGGGCGTCCGCCAGCTTCAGGGCCCGGACGATCTGCGCGGTGGCCTCGCGGCCCTGCACGGCGGTGGGGATCAGCGTCAGTTGCACCTGCGGCGCGCGGCGGCGGAACACGCTGATGATGTCGCGGATCACCGCGCCGGTCGGCGAACTGATGATGCCGATGCGCTGCGGATGGGCGGGCAGCGGCACTTTGCGCTCGGCGCTGAACAGGCCCTCGGCGCTGAGCTTTTCCTTCAGCGCGTCGAAGGCCAGGCGCAGCGCGCCGTCGCCGGCCGGCTCCACGGTATCGAGGATCAGCTGGTAGTCGCCGCGGCCCTCGAACAGCGAGACTTTTCCGCGCACCTTGACCGCCAGGCCGTCCTTCAGCGCCTGGCGCACCCGCGCCGCGTTCTGGCGGAACAGCGCGCAGCGCACCTGGGCGCCGCTGTCCTTGAGGGTGAAGTACACGTGCCCGGACGCCGGGCGGGCCAGGTTGGAGATTTCGCCTTCGACCCAGATGTTGCTGAACACGTCTTCGAGCAGCACGCGGGCGCGGCCGTTGAGCTGGGTGACGGTCAGGACTTCGCGGTCAAGGCCGAGTCTTGCAAAGGGATCTTTAATCATGGGGCGCAGTGTAAAGGGATTCGGTGGCGATTCTCCATGACTGCGCCCAAATCCCTTGCGGGGGCGATTGCCACGTTCTGCTAGGCGGTGCCCTCTCTGGCGCCGTCGCCAGCAGGCCGGCTGCCACAGGATGCGGTGAAGGTCTCGATGAAGCGTCGGACCAGCGGCGGCGGATCCTGCCGGCAGGCGAGGGCGACGGTGCTGTGGCAGCCGGGATCGGCCAAGGGCAGGAAGCGCACGCCCGGCGGGGCGATGGCCTGCATCGACTCCGGCAGCAGGGCGATGCCGAACCCGGCCTGGATCAGCTGCAGCTGCGTGGTCTTGCGCGAAATCACCCGTGCCGCTTTCGGGAAGAAGCCATGGCGCATGCACAGCTCCGCACATAAATAGCTGAGCCCGCCGCGCTGGGGGTGCGGGATCGAGATGAACGGCTCGTCCTTCAATTGCGCCAGGTCGATGGCCGAACCCGTCTTGACCAGCCGATGGGTGTCCGGCGCCGCCAGCAGCAGGCGTTCGGTGAACAGCGGCAGCACTTGGACGCCTTCGCGCTGGCGCAGCACCGGCAGGCGCAGCAGGCCGACATCGAGGCGGCCCTCGGCGAGTTCCTCAAGCTGCGCTTCGGAGGAGAGCTTGCCGATGTCCAGCGACACGCCGGGCAGTTGCTCGAGAAAAACGCCGATGCCGTCCAGCAGCCCACCGCTGAGCGCAACGGTGCTGGAATGGCTCAGGCGCACCGTGCCGCGCCGGCCGGTGCCGACTTCGGTGGCCAGGGCGCTGGCCTTGTCCAGTTCGGCGAGCAGGTTGCGGGCCCGGGGCAGGAAGGCTTCGCCGGCTGCCGTGAGCCGGGGCTGGCGGGCGGTGCGTTCGAACAGCGGGGTGTGCAGGCGCTGCTCCATGTCCTTGATCTGCCGGCTCAGCGCCGATTGGGCGATGAACAGGCGCTCGGCGGCGGCGCTGAAGCTGCCGCAGTCGGCGATTTCCACGAAGTAGCGCAGTTGGCGGGTGGAGAGCACGAGGTATGCCTTTTCGAGATGGCTGGGTGGCTCAAGCGATATTAGTCGCAAGTCTCGCCGCTGGCTAAAGTCATCCCGGACTGACATGAGGAGACGGACGGATGAGTGTGGCGGCATTGTTGAGCGAATGGTCGTGGGGCGTCGGGGGCTGGGCCGCCGTCGGCGCGGGGGTGGCGCTGGCGTATGTGGTCTTCGGCATCGCCGGTTTCGGCACGGCGCTGGTGGCGGGGCCGATCCTGATCCTGTTCATGCCGTTGTCGAAGATCGTGCCGTTGCTGGTGCTGCTGGATTTCGTCGCCGCGTTCGGCAACCTGCTGCCTTCGCGGCGGGACGTGGCGAAGCCGGAACTGCTGCGCCTGCTGCCGTGCATGGCGGTGGGGTGCACGCTAGGGGTGATTTTCCTGCTCAACCTCAAGTCCGACCTGCTGTTGCTGATGATGGGGCTGTTCATCAGCGCGTATGCGGTCTACAGCCTGTGGGTCAAGGCCCGGCCGACGCAACTGGCCGCCGGCTGGGCGCTGCCGATGGGTACGGTGGGAGGGCTGTTCGGTGCGCTGTTCGGCAGCGGCGGCTTTCTGTATGCGATCTACCTCAACAGCCGGTTGCCCAAGGACGCGGCGCGGGCCACGCAAAGCGCGCTGATCAGTTGCAGCACGGTGGTGCGCTTGAGCCTGTTCGCCGTCGCGGGGGTGTATGCCGAGCTACCCTTGCTGATGCTCGCGCTGTGCCTGATGCCGGCCATGGCGCTGGGCTTGTGGTCCGGGCGGCGGTTGACCGCGCGCCTGTCCCGCGAGGCGTTCGTGCGGCTGGTGACCTGGCTGGTGCTGGCCAGCGGGGTTGCGCTGATCGGGCGCTGGTTCGGCACTTGACCGGGGCGCGTCAGGCATTAAGCTGCCGGCCGCACTTCCTTGTGGGAGCGAGTCTGCTCGCGATAGCGCCCATTCAGCCGACACATCGCTGGCTGATGCGACGCCGTCGCGAGCAGGCTCGCTCCCACAAGGATGATCAACCGTATCCGCAGCAGGCTGGGCCCATGAACTCGCAAAGCATCCTCGTCCCGAAAATCTCCACCCTGCCGGTGCACGAACCCCGCGCCCGGGCCATCGTGCGCTGGCTGGTGCGCAAGAACATCGTCGAGGAACAGTTGAGCACCTGCGGGCGCACCGGCAACCGCATGGGCCACGCGATCGCCGAAGGGGCCCGCGAGGTGGTGCTGCATCCCGAGGCGTTGCCGTTCGGCGAGCCGGTCAACGGCTTGGAGATCATCGTCAAGCGCTGCATCTATACACCGGCCAAGGGCTTCCTCGAAGAGGCCGGCTGCGCCGAGTGCCGTCAGGAGATCGGCGAAGCGCTGTTCGAAAGCCTGGAAGACTGGATGCCCAACCGCACCGACAATTTCACCTGCCCCGAGTGCGGGCACGAAGACGACATCAACGGTTTTCTGTTCCTGCAGCCCTGTGCGTTCTCCAACCTGGGGTTCATCTTCAACAACTGGCTGGAGGCCGGGTTCAAGCAGAGCTTCATCGACGAATTCGCCGATTGGCTGGACCAGCCGGTGAGCTGGGTGAAGGTGGAGCTCTAGGCGCCGGGTTTTCCGTACATCAGCAACATTGATATCAGGCGAGTTTTGCATTGAGCCCGGCGGGGTGTCTGAGTATAATGGCGCGCTTCCATTTTCCCGCCCGGGAGCCCCCGCGATGCTGCGTATCAGCCAAGAAGCTCTGACCTTCGACGACATTCTCCTAGTGCCCGGTTATTCCGAGGTGCTTCCCAACGAAGTCAGCCTGAAGACCCGCCTTACCCGTGGCATCGAGCTGAACATTCCTCTGGTTTCCGCCGCCATGGACACCGTCACTGAAGCCCGTCTGGCCATCGCCATGGCTCAGGAAGGCGGCATTGGCATCATCCACAAGAACATGACCATCGAGCAGCAGGCCGCCGAAGTGCGCAAGGTCAAGAAGTTCGAGGCCGGCGTGGTCAAGGACCCGATCACCATCGAGGCCGACGCCACCGTGCGTGACCTGTTCGAACTGACCCGCCAGCACAACATCTCCGGCGTGCCGGTGCTGCACGACGGCGACCTGGTCGGCATCGTCACCTCCCGCGACGTGCGCTTCGAGAACCGCCTGGACGCCAGCGTGCGCGAAGTGATGACGCCCAAAGAGCGTCTGGTCACCGTCCGCGAAGGCGCCGACAAGAACGAAGTCCGCGAGCTGCTGCACAAGCACCGCCTGGAAAAAGTCCTGATCGTCGACGACAAGTTCGCCCTCAAGGGCATGATGACCGTCAAGGACATCGAGAAGGCCAAGGCCTACCCGCTGGCCAGCAAGGACGACCAAGGTCGTCTGCGCGTCGGCGCTGCGGTCGGCACCGGCAAGGACACCGGCGAGCGTGTCGCGGCCCTGGTCAACGCCGGCGTTGACGTGGTGGTGGTCGACACCGCCCACGGCCACTCCAAAGGCGTGATCGACCGCGTCCGCTGGGTCAAGGAAAACTTCCCTGAAGTGCAGGTGATCGGCGGCAACATCGCCACCGGCGCCGCCGCCAAGGCCCTGGCCGAAGCCGGCGCCGACGCGGTCAAGGTCGGCATCGGCCCTGGCTCGATCTGCACCACCCGCATCGTCGCCGGTGTCGGCGTTCCGCAGATCAGCGCCATCGCCAACGTGGCCGCCGCCCTTGAAGGCACCGGCGTTCCGCTGATCGCCGACGGCGGCATCCGCTTCTCGGGCGACCTGTCCAAGGCCATCGTGGCCGGCGCTTCCTGCGTGATGATGGGCTCGATGTTCGCCGGCACCGAAGAGGCGCCGGGCGAGATCGAACTGTTCCAGGGCCGTTCCTACAAGGCTTACCGCGGCATGGGTTCGCTGGGCGCGATGGCCCAGGCCCAGGGTTCCTCCGACCGCTACTTCCAGGACTCCTCGGCCGGCGCCGAGAAACTGGTTCCGGAAGGCATCGAAGGCCGCGTGCCGTACAAGGGCACCCTGACCGCGATCATCCACCAGCTGATGGGCGGCCTGCGTTCCTCGATGGGCTACACCGGCAGCGCCAACATCGAAGAGATGCGCACCAAGCCTGAATTCGTGCGGATCACCGGCGCCGGCATGGCCGAATCCCACGTCCACGACGTGCAGATCACCAAGGAAGCGCCAAACTACCGCGTAGGTTGAGCCTTCAAAATCGCTAAGCAACCGGGGCTGTTCATTCAGCCCCGAGTTGTTTCTGAATCACGACTGTTACTGATTGACTTAAGACGAGACTGAATCATGGCCCTCGATATTCACGCTCACCGCATCCTGATCCTCGACTTCGGCTCCCAGTACACCCAACTGATCGCCCGCCGCGTGCGCGAGATCGGCGTGTACTGCGAACTGCACCCGTTCGACATGGACGAAGATGCGATCCGCGAATTCGCCCCGAAGGGTGTCATCCTCGCCGGCGGCCCCGAGTCCGTGCACGTCGCCGACAGCCCCCGCTGCCCGCAGGCCGTCTTCGACCTGGGCGTTCCGGTCTTCGGCATCTGCTACGGCATGCAGACCATGGCCGAGCAGTTGGGCGGCAAGGTCGAAGGTTCCGAACTGCGTGAGTTCGGCTACGCCCGTGTCGACGTGGTCGGCAAGAGCCGCCTGCTCGACGGCATCGAAGACCACATCGACGCCGACGGCCTGTTCGGCCTCGACGTGTGGATGAGCCACGGCGACAAGGTCACCAAGATGCCGGAAGACTTCCACATCCTGGCCAGCACCCCGAGCTGCCCGATCGCCGGCATGTTCAACGACGAGCGCGCCTACTACGGCGTGCAGTTCCACCCGGAAGTGACCCACACCAAGCAGGGCGGCCGCATCCTGTCGCGCTTCGTCCTCGACATCTGCGGTTGCGAAGCCCTGTGGACGCCGTCGAAGATCGCCGAAGACGCCATCGCCAACATCCGCGCCCAGGTCGGCACCGACAACGTGCTGCTGGGCCTGTCCGGCGGCGTCGATTCCTCGGTGGTCGCGGCCCTGCTGCACAAGGCCATCGGCGACCAGCTGACCTGCGTGTTCGTCGACAACGGCCTGCTGCGCCTGCACGAAGGCGACCAGGTGATGGCCATGTTCGCCGAGAACATGGGCGTCAAGGTGATCCGCGCCAACGCCGAAGACCAGTTCCTGAACAACCTGGCCGGCGAAGCCGACCCTGAGAAGAAGCGCAAGATCATCGGCCGCACCTTCATCGACGTGTTCGATGCCGAGTCCTGCAAGCTGAACAACATCAAGTACCTCGCCCAGGGCACCATCTACCCGGACGTGATCGAGTCGGCCGGCGCCAAGAGCGGCAAGGCCCACGTGATCAAGTCGCACCACAACGTGGGCGGCCTGCCGGAAGAGATGAACCTGAAGCTGGTCGAGCCGCTGCGCGAACTGTTCAAGGACGAAGTCCGCCGTCTGGGCCTGGAGCTGGGTCTGCCGTACGACATGGTCTACCGTCACCCGTTCCCGGGCCCGGGCCTGGGCGTGCGCATCCTCGGCGAAGTGAAGAAGGAGTACGCCGACCTGCTGCGCCGCGCCGACCACATCTTCATCGAAGAGCTGCGCAAGGCCGACTGGTACCACAAGGTCAGCCAGGCGTTCGTGGTGTTCCAGCCGGTGAAATCGGTGGGCGTGGTCGGCGACGGCCGCCGTTACGCGTGGGTCGTGGCCCTGCGTGCCGTCGAGACCATCGACTTCATGACCGCCCGTTGGGCGCACCTGCCGTACGAGCTGCTGGAAACCGTTTCCGGCCGCATCATCAATGAGATCGAAGGCATCTCCCGCGTCACCTACGACGTGTCGAGCAAGCCGCCGGCGACCATTGAGTGGGAATGATCCAGACCGGGCCCGTCGTTTCGGGCCTGATCCGGTAATGCCCAAAAGCCCCCGGTCGCGAGACCGGGGGCTTTTTTTTGCGTCGGCCGGCCGATCAGACGGGTAAGCGGCCCTCGGGGCGCATGCCCATTTTGTTGAGGGCCCAGGTCAGTTCCGCGAAGCTGGCAAAGGGCACGTCGCTCACGCCCGTCCATGAGGCGCGGTGGAGCCGGTACCGGTGGCCTTCGGTCAGTTCCACCGGCGTGCGGACGATCAGGTTGTCTCGGCTGCGGTGGATCAACGTCCAGCCGTCATCGTTTCTCTCGAAGGTGTACATGCCATGCCGCATCAGCAGCCGTTCGAGATCCGCAGGCGTCCTTTCAGCCGGGGCCTGCGGCATTTTCAGGCTCAGATCGGCGTACAGCGTTTCGACGTTGCTGCCTTCGGCCGCTTCGGCCGCGGATTGGCTCCGGGCTGTCTCGATGCCGCGGTCCGCCTCTATCAACGAAGCGGAATCAGGCGAAACCTCTTCGATGCGCAAACCGATGCCGCCCTGCAATTCGCTGATGCCCGCCATCCCCCGGAAGGTATTGATGTTGTCCTGTTCCGTCAGCACGACCCACTTGGCTGCCCCGTTGAGCGACTGGTCGCTCTGCATGATCGAGTGAGTGAGATAGCTCTTGAGCGCTTGTTCCTCTATTTCCGGCAATGTCGGGCCGGGGTAGCGATAGCTGGCCAGGCAGTCGGTCGCCTGAACCCGGATCCCGTTGAGGCGGGCAGTCCTGACCAGTTCCAGCGGCGTATGGCGCCCTGACGGATCGCTTTGCAATTGCTGCAGCGTCTGCTCAAGGTCGGCGGACATGTCCCCGGAGCGGAAGAACGCGTTCAGGTCGGTCTGGCTGAAGTCGTTGAGCAGACGATGGACATAGAGGGTCTTGACCCCTTGCCGGGCCAGCTGCGGCATGTGCTCGATGAGAAAGCGCACGCTGGCGATGCGGTCCTGGCTCTCGCCGACGACCAGGCCGGGCGATTCGGCGAATACGTCATCGATGAGTTCCGCAGCGGTGGTCGCCGGTGTGACGACAGGGATTGGCGGACGTGCAGGCAAGGTGCTGAAAAGGTTCTTGCGGGCGAAAAAGTGAAGGGAGTCGCCTGCCAGTTTGCGCCGCAACGGCGCCACGTATTCATCGTATGAGGTGATCCCCTTCAGGGTGCCGTCGGGCAGCCGCAGGATTTTGATGTGTGTTTCCCGCTCGCCCAGCGCCAGTTTTCTGAGGCCGTACCGGGATGGGGCTTCATACCGGGTCAACGGGCGGCGAAGCGGCGGTGGAGAGGCCGGTGGCGCAGGGGCCGGTTGCGGTGCGGCGGCGCGGGACATGCCCTTGAGGTTATTGCCGCCGCCCTTCAGGCCAACCCCGGCTGCCGGTTCCCATTCAGACCGCTCGTTCAGGCGTACAGGCACGGTGCCTGAAAATGCATCGGGATTTGCAGGGTCGACAATGGCCCAGGTGCCGCTGCCGTTGATATCGGCCTCGTAGCGCACGTAATAGGCCCGATCGTTGAGGAGAATTGCCGTCGAAGGGTTTCCGTCGAGCCGATAGATGCCCTGGAACTTGCCGGGCCCGGCGTCAGGCGTCCTGCCGTCCAGCACCTCATTGGCCATCCAGCGCGAGAGCTTCGCTTGGGCGGGCGCACTCAGCAGCGGTGCAAGTCCGGGCGGCACAGATGCGCTCTGCACCGGCCACCCCATCGGCCGCAGGCCTCTTTGCGTCAGGGCCTGTTTGAGCTCATCGAAGCTGTCGACCGTGATGGAGTCGTATTCCGGCCGCATCGGCGTCTGCAGATTGATCCGCCCGCCGGGCGTCGTGCGCACGACGCTGTCCGCCATGTGGAGCGTTGCGTTGCGGTAGACCACCAAGATGCTGTTGCGGTAACGCTGGAAGGTGAACATGCCGGGTTCCGGCAGCAGGGCGCGAAGCTCCTGCGGGGTTCTGTAGGCCCAGGGCGTCGGCATCTGCATGCGCCAGGTTCCCTGGATCTGCGCTTGTACCGTGTCGAATTCGGAGACTCCGTCCACCGGGTCATAAACGGGGGAGCCGGGGTAGTCGGAATATTCGACGACCACCCCGGGATCCGCGCCGATGGGGGCTGCATGGCCCGGCGGGACGTCATCGAAGCGCAGGCTCAGGGCGTCGGCCTGTTCGCTGATGCCCTGGTGGCCCCTGAAGGTGGTCATGTGTTCCCGGTCCACCAGGGCCACCCATTTGGCCGGGCCTTTGATGGCTTCGTTGAACCGGATGACCTGGCCGGCGAAAAAGCTCCTGGCCATCGGCAGATCCGGCTCCGAGCCGAACGCGGCCCGGTTGACGTTGAAGGTGGTGGACAAGTCGAGCGCCTGCACGCGGATCTTCGAGGCATTGGCGGCGTTTACCAACTGCGTGAGCGTGAACCGCCCGTCGGGGTCGTTGCCGGCCATGAAGTCGAGCCTGTGCAGGTAGTCCGCCAGCTCTGCGGGCATGCGGCCTGTGCGGGCGAACGCGTCCAGCTCCGACTGGTTGACGTTGGCCAGCAGTTGCTGCAGGTAGAGCGTCTTCACGCCCCGGCCGGCGAGGGCGGGCATGTTTTCGATCAGGAACTGTTTGCTGCCGATGCAGCCCCGTGTCTCGCCGATGACCAGGCCCGAGTTTTGCGCAAAAGCCGTGTCGAGCAGATCGCCAGGCGTGCCGAGAGAGGCGCTGGAGGCCGCGGGCAGGCGAGGCGTCGCAGGATTGGCCGCATACCAGGCGCGGGCATCTTCGAACAGGTTGTCGCGGGCCGGTTCCTGGCTCAGCTCGAAGCGGCTCAGGGGGCGGGAAACGCGGGACGCATCGGTGACCGACTGAACATCGTCCGCTCCGCCCAGGGCCCAGGCCCTCATGTCGCGGGCCTCGATTTCCGCGACGCGGGTGCCGGGCAACTGCGCCCAGGGCTGCGGGGTGGAGGTGTTGGCGCGCGGCAGGTCCATGCCCCCTTTCAACCCGAGCCGCGGAACGGGTTCCCATTGGCCGGCGGCATTCAGCCGGACGGGAATCGACCCGGAGAAGGCGTTCGGCCGGGCCGGGTCGATGATTGCCCAGGTGCCGGCGCCGTTCACCGAGGTTTCGTAGCGGACGTAGTAGCTGCCGTCGCCGAGGCGGATGGCCGACGAGGGGTTGGACGACAGACGGTGGATGCCCTGGAACTGGCCCGGTTCGCGGATCAGCGAGTCGTCATCGAGCGACAGGCCGATTCTGTAGGACTCCGGAATCCTGGAGGCCGGCCTTGGGCGATCAACCGCTGGGGCCTTCGCTTCGGGGAGGGAGGGTTCCGGGGCTTCGGACGGCTGCGTCGCTTCTTTCAGCTTGGCCATTTCCCTGGCCTCGGCCGCTTCGACGTCGGGGCCGATCTCTTCCAGTGAGCCGGGCCCGCCGAGGGCGACCAGGTTCAGCAACAGGTTGAAGCCGTCGAGCACCGCTCCCAGGACGCCGGCCTTGCGCTCTTCGGGGGTTCTGCCATTGACCGCTTGATCGATGTTGAGCCCCATGCCGGCGAGGCTGGCGCCGACCAGCGGCAGTGCGACAGGCCAGCCGACGACGGCCATGGGCGCGAAGACTTTCATGCCGGCGCTGAGGTAGCCGATCCAGAGTTTCTTGCGCAGGTCACCGTTGGAGACCAGCGTCAGCTCGGCCTCGATGAACATGGCGTCGCGGGTCGATTCCTGAAGCCAGGTGAAGGCATCGCCACCGACGGCCTTGTCGTTCTGGTTGATCAGGTGGTGGTCGTGCTTGCCCCACGTGCCGACCAGGCGGTTCATCAGGTCGGTGATGTGGTCGGCGATCTCCTGGCGGTCGGCAAGGGGGAAGTGTGTCATGAACGCCTGGCGGTCCTGCGGCTGGTTCATCCGCGTCAGCATCCAGAAATGCATGTCCGTGGCGGTCTCCAGCACCGTGAAGGCGTTGTCTTCGCCGGGCAGGTAAACGATCTGCCGGCCCTTGGGCGCCACGAAGCGCAGGATGTCGGTGGCGGTGAACCCGGCGACATCCAGGGTGCGGACATTGCCCGTCGTGGCCTGTGTCGATTGCAGCCACTTCAGGGTGACCGGCCAGGTGACCGGGCCGAGCGCGGCCTGGGTGACGAAGCGGAAGTTCTCGTCGCTCAGTTGGCGCTTGTCCCGGGCCTGCACGGCCCTGAGCAGGAAGGTGCACTTGGCCAGGGTGCGGAAGTCGCTGCCCGAGCGGTTCCAGAATGCGGTCAGCCGATCCTTGTACAGCGTGCTGAAATCGAGGTTCCAGAAGTCTTTCAGCACCTCGTTGCCGTGCAGGCGGACCTCGTTGGTTTCGTTGAAGGTGCCTGCGCCGGGGCCTGCGGTGTAGAAGCCGGCGTACACGTCGAGCAGGTCGGCGTTGTCCTGGTCGGCGACACGGAAGCGCTGGATCACCAGTTGGGTCAGGCTCAGGGTCGAGGTCGGTATGGCATTGACGTGCTCCCAGCCGGTGAAGGTTCGCCCGTTGCTTTGGGCCGCGTCGAAACGGTGGAAGTACACCCGATCCGGATCGAGGCCGGTGGTGCCGTGCCTTTTCAGCAGGTCGACGGCCACTTCACGGGCGGTTTCGTGCAGGCCCGGGCAGTCCGTGATGACGCGGGTGGCGATGGCCTTGAGCGCCGCCTTGTCGGCGGCGTTGGGCAATGTACGGTGGTCGTCTGGGGTCATGCTCTTTCACTCCTTGAGAAACGGGCAGGGAGCATGACCCCTTTGGGCAGGACAGGTGCGTTACCGGGGTATCGGATCGCCGATGCGCGCGTCACGCCGCGGTGCGTCTCCACGTCGCCCTTACCGTTTGCCAGTTGCGGGTGTATCGTATTCGCCTTTTGCGGGCCCGGTGCCCGCCGTCGATCCGTGAGGTAGCCCAGTTCATGTCCTTTACCCGTCGCCAAATCCTCGGTGGCCTGGCCGGTCTTGTTGTCGTTGGCGTCGGTGCGGGAGGGACGGCGCGCTACTGGCTGGGCAAGCGGGCGGAGGCCGATGCGGGGCACGACTATGAGCTGATCGCAGCGCCGCTCGACGTCGAGCTGGTGGCCGGGCACAAGACCCAGGCCTGGGCCTTCGGCCCGTCGGCGCCGGGCACCGAACTGCGCGTGCGTCAGGGCGAGTGGCTGCGGGTGCGCTTCATCAACCGGCTGCCGGTGGCCACCACCATCCACTGGCACGGCATCCGCCTGCCGCTGGAAATGGACGGCGTGCCGTACGTCTCGCAATTGCCGGTGCTGCCGGGCGAATACTTCGATTACAAATTCCGCGTGCCGGACGCCGGCAGCTACTGGTATCACCCGCACGTCAGCAGCAGCGAAGAGCTCGGCCGCGGGCTGGTGGGGCCGCTGATCGTCGAGGAGCGCGAGCCCACCGGCTTCCGCTACGAAAAGACCTTGAGCCTGAAGAACTGGCACGTGGACGACGAGGGCAACTTCGTCGACTTCAGCATCCCCCGCGAAGCGGCCCGGGGCGGCACGGCGGGGCGCCTGTCGACCATCAACGGCGTGCCTTCGCCGGTCATCGAACTGCCTGCCGGGCAGATCACGCGGGTGCGCCTGCTCAACCTCGACAACACCCTGACCTACCGGATCAACATCCCCGGCGTCGAGGCGCAGATCTACGCGCTGGACGGCAACCCGGTGGAGCCTCGGCCGTTGGGCAAGGAATACTGGCTCGGCCCCGGCATGCGCATCTGCCTGGCGATCAAGGCCCCGGCGGCAGGCCAGGAACTGTCGCTGCGCAACGGCCCGGTGCGGCTGGGCACCCTGCGTTCGGTGGCCAACGACGATGCGCCGACCGAGTGGCCGAAGGCGCTGCCCGCCAACCCGGTGGCCGAGCCGGACCTGGCCAAGGCCGAGAAACTCAACTTCAATTTCGAATGGGTCGGTTCCGTGTCGGTGAACGTCGACAACGGCAAGCCGCCGAGCCTGTGGCAGATCAACGGCAAGGCCTGGGACATCACCGACAAGACCTGCGCCGACCGGCCGATCGCCAGCCTGAAGCTGGGCCAGAGCTACATTTTCGAACTCAAGAACATGACCCAGTACCAACACCCGATACACCTGCACGGCATGAGCTTCAAGGTGATCGCCTCGAACCGGCGCAAGATCGTTCCGTACTTCACCGACACTTACCTGCTGGGCAAGAACGAGCGCGCGCAAGTGGCGCTGGTGGCGGATAACCCCGGGGTGTGGATGTTCCACTGCCACGTGATCGACCACATGGAAACCGGCCTGATGGCCGCCATCGAGGTGAAGTGATGCGCCAGATTCGCCCTGCGGCGATCATCGACCGCAGCCGTGACCGCGATTTCATGCGCGAGGCGTTGGCCCAGGCCGCGCAGGGTGCGGCCCTCGGCGAAGTGCCGGTGGGCGCGGTGCTGGTGCAGGACGGCGAAATCGTCGGCCGCGGCTTCAATTGCCCGATCAGCACCAGCGACCCCAGCGCCCACGCGGAAATGGTCGCCATCCGCGCCGCGGCCCAGGCGGCCGGCAACTATCGCCTGCCGGGCAGCACCCTCTACGTGACGCTGGAGCCGTGCAGCATGTGCGCCGGGCTGATCGTGCATTCGCGCATCGCGCGGGTGGTGTACGGCGCGCTGGAGCCCAAGGCCGGGATCGTGCAGAGCCAGGGGCAGTTCTTCACCCAGGGTTTCCTCAACCATCGGGTGCTGCATGAGGGCGGGGTGCTGGCGGAGGAGTGCGGGGCGGTGCTGACCGAGTTCTTCAGGGCCCGGCGGGCCAAGTCTTCGGACTGAACGCTTGCTTGTCTGATTCGGTTCGGCGGCGTCTTGGCGGACGCCATCGCCAGCAGGCTGGCTCCCACAGGGAATGGCGGTGCCCACAGATTGCGCAGTCAATCGAGGTCCCTGTGGAAGCAATGCTTTGCTCCTGCACAGCAGGGCCTGAGTTGATGCCATCGCCAGCAGGGTCTTGCGGTGAACGCAGTGGCTGCATTCGGCCGAGTCCCCTTGTGGGAGCCAGCCTGCTGGCGATGGCGCCGGTGAGGGCGCCGCAGATCTACTTGCGGGCGACGATCACCGCACGCATCGGCGCCGGCAGCCCTTCGATCGTCTTGCTGTGGTCGTGCGGGTCGAGGAAGTCGCTCAGCGACTGATACTTCATCCACTCGGTGCTGCGCTGTTCCTCGACGGTGGTGAAGCTCACGTCCACGCAGCGCACGTCGCTGAAGCCGGCGCGGCGCAGCCACAGCTCCAGCGCCGGCACCGACGGCAGGAACCACACGTTGCGCATCTGCGCGTAGCGGTCCTCCGGCACCAGCACCTGGTGCCGGTCGCCTTCGACCACCAGGGTCTCCAGCACCAGTTCGCCGCCCTTGACCAGGCAATCCTTGAGCGCCAGCAGATGCTCGATCGGCGAGCGGCGGTGGTAGAACACGCCCATGGAAAACACGGTGTCGAAACCTTCGAGGTTCGGCGGCAGGTCTTCGAACGGGAACGGCAGGTGCCAGGCGTTCGGCTGCGACAAATAACGCTGCACCGCCTGGAACTGGCAGAAGAACAGCCAGTTCGGGTCGACCCCGATCACGCTGTCGGCCCCGGCGCCGAGCATGCGCCACATGTAGTAGCCGTTGCCGCAACCGACATCGAGGATGCGCTTGCCCACAAGGTTCAGGTGCGGGGCGACCCGCGACCATTTCCAGTCCGAGCGCCATTCGGTGTCGACGTGCACGCCGAACAGGTCGAACGGCCCCTTGCGCCAGGGCGACAGGCCCATCAGCGCGGTGCGCATCTGCGCGCGGGTGGCGTCGTCGCAATCGCTGTCCAGTTTCAGGCCGTCGAGCAAGTCGACTTCGCTCGGCCGGATCTGCGGCAAGGCGTCCAGCGCGCTTTGCCAGCGCTCAAGGTCGCCGTGGCCCTTTTCCATTTTCTTGTCGAGCTGCGCTTGCAGGGTATTGGCCCAGTCGGCCAGCGGCGTGCCGGCCAGACGGCGGGCGAGGGGGGACAGATCGATCATGGCAGGGCAATCAAGGAGGCGAAGTTAAGGCATTGGAACCACGGCACGACTTTCGAGAACCCGGCGGCCAACAGGCGTTCGCGGTGTTCTTCGAGGCTGTCGGGCTTCATGACGTTTTCGATGGCGCTGCGCTTCTGGGCGATCTCCAGTTCGCTGTAGCCGTTGGCGCGCTTGAACGCCACATGCAGGTCGGTGAGCAGCGCGTGTTCGTCGGCGTCGTTGAAGCGCAGCTTCTCGGACAGGATCAGCGCGCCGCCGGGCAGCAGGGCCTGACGGATGCGGCCGAGCAGGGCCAAGCGCTGCTGCGGTGCGATGAACTGCAGGGTGAAGTTCAGCGCCACCACCGAGGCCGGCTTGAAGTCGAGCGCCAGGATGTCGGCTT
The DNA here is from genome assembly GCF_044749305.1 of Pseudomonas sp. NPDC089534. Classification (NCBI taxonomy): domain Bacteria; kingdom Pseudomonadati; phylum Pseudomonadota; class Gammaproteobacteria; order Pseudomonadales; family Pseudomonadaceae; genus Pseudomonas; species Pseudomonas sp. NPDC089534. Next base: position 29,194 of record NZ_JBIVHR010000065.1, read on the forward strand.
CGATCACCTCGACCGGCAACAGCTCCTGGAACATCGAATCCTGACCGTTGAGGTACTCGCGGCAGCGTTCGACCATCGCCGCAGAATTGTCCACCGCGATCACCCGGCAACCGTCGGTGCGCACATGGCGGCGCAGGGCCTGGGTCACGGCGCCGAGGGAGGCGCCCAGGTCGTAGAGCACGCTGTGGGGCTGGGCGAACTGCGCGGCGAGCACGCCGAGGTTCTCGACGATGGTCGGGTAACCCGGCACCGAGCGCTTGATCATGTCCGGGAACACCCGCACCACGTCCTCGTTGAAGGCGAAGTCAGGCACCTGGGTCATGGGCTGGGCGAAAATGCGGTCGGGTTCTTTGCTCACGGCGGTTCCGGCGGTTCGGTGGAAAAGGCCGGCATTTTAGCCAAATTGGCACCGGGATGCGCGGGTTGGCTGATAAACCGCTCAAGCCTGGCAGGAGACCCTGTGGCGAGGGAGCTTGCTCCCGCTCGGCTGCGTAGCAGTCGCAACGGCTATTCACCTGCAATACCGCGTGCACCGGATTCGGGGTCGCTTCGCAACCCAGCGGGAGCAAGCTCCCTCGCCACAGGGGGGAGCGGTCAGCACAAGGGAGGAGCGGCCACCACAAGGGATCAGCGTTGTTTTTGCGAGAACGCCGAGGCGGCGATGCCCCACTGGCCCAGCCAGTAGCTGAGGATGATGAGGTAGGGCGCGGCATGGAACGGCGCGACGAAGCGGTTGATGCCGATCACGCTGTCGGAGAACACGAACGCCACGGCCCCGGCGGCGGCCAGCAGCGCCGAGCGTTGCGGCACGCCGCTGCCCAGGCGGGCCAGGGCGCGCCAGAGCATGGCGCTGATGGCCGTGCCGTAGACGATCACCGGCACCAGCAACGGCCCCAGGCCGCTGGACACCAGAATGCCCAGCAGCACCGCGCCCAAGGCCAAGGCGAGAACCAGCGGCAGCACGGCCAGGCGCCGGCAATCGCTGAGGTAGGCTTTGAGGTAGGCCAGGTGCGCGACCAGAAAGGCGCCGAGGCCGAACACGAACAGGTCGCCCGGCCAGGCCAGCAGCACGTCGCCCACCAGCGAGAAGATCAGGCCCAGGCTGATCCAGCGCCGGTAGTCGCCGGGCGGCGCGTCGTGCAGCCAGCCGAGCAGCGCCAGCACCGGCAGCGGCTTGACCAGCAGGCAGAGCAGCGCCGCGTGGGTGCTCAGGCCGTAGAGGAAGGTCACCGCGCCCATCAGCGCCAGGATCAGCCAGCCCATGTCAGTTGACCGAAATGGCGCAGTCGAAGGTTTCCACCGGCAGCACCTCCGGCGCCCACGGCTGCTGCGAGGTCAGGCGCAGGCGCCCGGTGCCGGCGGCGAAGGCCTGGAAGCGCCAGGTGGACAGGCCCGCCGCGCCGACCACGCCGGCGTCCTCGGGGTTGCTGTAGACCTCGGGGCTCAGGGCGCGCAGCACACCGCCGGCGGAATCCTGGATGGCCCAGCGGTAGCCGGTGGTGGGGTTGCTGGGCAGGGTCACGATCAGGTTTTGCCCGTTGGCCAGCCGAACCGGGCATTCGCTCTGTTTTTCCACGGTCACGTTGGTTTTCGGTTGCGTGGCGCAAGCGGCCAGCAGGGCGAGACTCAGGGGGACGAACAGGCGAATGGGGGACATGGGGTGAGGGGCTCCGGCGTTCTCGACGAACGGCGAGCATAACTGAAGATGAGACAAAGTGTGACAGTCGGGGTTTGGTGTTATCGCTGCTGGCGCCATCGCTGCGGTGCGGCGATCCGACAAGCCAGTTCCCACAAGGATCAGCGGTGTTCGCAAGCGGTGGGGTCACCGCAAAACCTGTGGGAGCTGGCTTGCCAGCGATAGCGGTAGTGCAGGCACTACATGATTATCAGAACAGCACCTTCGCCACCTCCGCGAACCGCTTGGCGAAGTGCACGATGATGCCTTCCTTGAGGTAGTCCGGCAGTTCCTCGAAGTTGCCCCGGTTGGCCTCCGGCAGGATCAGTTCGAAGAGCTTCTGCCGCCGCGCCGCGATGACCTTCTCCCGCACCCCGCCGATCGGCAGCACGTGCCCGGTCAGGGTCAGTTCGCCGGTCATGGCCACGCCTTTCTTCGGCGGCTGGTTGCGCGCCAGGGAAAGCAGGGCGCTGGCCATGGTCACGCCGGCGCTCGGGCCGTCCTTGGGTGTCGCGCCTTCCGGCACGTGCAGGTGGACGAACGCCTCGTCGAAGAACTTCGGGTCGCCGCCGAAGGATTTCAGGTGCGAGCTGACGTAGCTGTAGGCGATCTCCGCCGATTCCTTCATCACGTCGCCCAGTTGCCCGGTGAGCTTGAAGCCCCGGTTGAGCGTGTGGATGCGCGTCGCCTCGATCGGCAGGGTCGCGCCGCCCATGCTGGTCCAGGCAAGCCCGGTGATGACGCCGGTGCCGGACAGCACCTGTTCGTTGCGAAACACCGGATGGCCCAGCGAGGCCTCGAGGTCCTTGGGGCCCAGTTTGATGACGGCCTTCGGGTCGTCGATCAGTTTCATCACGGCCTTGCGCACCAGTTTGCCCATCTGCTTTTCCAGCTGGCGCACGCCGGCCTCGCGGGCGTAACCGTCGATCAGGGCCTTGAGGGCCGCGTCGCTGATGCTCAGGCTGCCCTTGGACACGCCGGCCTTCTCCAGCAGCTTGGGCCACAGGTGGCGCTTGGCGATGGCGACCTTCTCTTCGGTGATGTAGCCCGACAGGCGAATCACTTCCATCCGGTCCAGCAGCGGGCCGGGGATCGAGTCCAGGGTGTTGGCGGTGCAGACGAACAGGACTTTGGACAGGTCCATCCGCAGGTCGAGGTAATGGTCGAGGAACTCGACGTTCTGCTCAGGATCCAGGGTCTCCAGCAGCGCCGAGGCCGGGTCGCCCTGGTAGCTCTGGCCCATCTTGTCGATCTCGTCGAGCATGATCACCGGGTTCATCACTTCGACGTCTTTCAGGGCCTGCACGAGCTTGCCCGGCTGCGCGCCGATGTAGGTGCGCCGGTGGCCCTTGATCTCGGCCTCGTCGCGCATGCCGCCGAGGCTGAAGCGGTAGAACGGCCGGCCCAGGGACTCGGCGATGGATTTGCCGACGCTGGTCTTGCCCACGCCCGGCGGGCCCACCAGCAGCACGATGGAACCGCTGATCTCGCCCTTGTAGGCGCCGACCGCGAGGAATTCGAGGATCCGGTCCTTGATGTCGTCGAGCCCGGCGTGGTGCTTGTCCAGCACCTTGCGCGCGTGCTTGAGGTCGAGCTTGTCCTCGCCGTACACGCCCCACGGCACCGAGGTCGTCCAGTCGAGGTAATTGCGGGTGACCGCGTACTCCGGCGAGCCGGTCTCCAGGATCGACAGCTTGTTCATTTCCTCTTCGAGGCGCTTCTGCACCTGCGCCGGCAGCACCTTGCCCTCCAGGCGCTGCTCGAACTGTTCGAGGTCGGCGCTGCGGTCGTCCTTGGTCAGGCCCAGCTCCTGCTGGATGACCTTGAGCTGTTCCTTGAGGAAGAACTCGCGCTGGTGCTCGCCGATCTTGCGGTTCACCTCGGCGGAGATCTCTTTCTGCAGGCGCGCGACCTCGACTTCCTTGCGCAGCATCGGCAGGACTTTTTCCATGCGCTTGAGCATCGGCACGCAGTCGAGCACTTCCTGCAGCTCGGGGCCTGTGGCCGAGGTCAGGGCGGCGGCGAAGTCGGTCAGCGGCGACGGGTCGTTGGGGCTGAAGCGGTTGAGGTAGTTCTTGAGTTCTTCGCTGTACAGCGGGTTGAGCGGCAGCAGTTCCTTGATCGCGTTGATCAGCGCCATGCCGTAGGCCTTGACCTCGTCGGTCGGCTCCGTGGGCTGGTGCGGGTATTCGACCTCCACCAGGTACGGCGGGCGGTGGTGCTTGAGCCAGGTCTTGATGCGCACGCGGCTCAGGCCCTGCGCGACGAACTGCAGCTTGCCGTTCTCGCGGCTGGCGTGGTGCACCTTGACCAGGGTGCCGTACTCGGGGAGCGCCTTGGTGTTGAAGTGGCGCGGGTCTTCCTGGGGCGTGTCCATGAAGAACAGGGCGAGCGAGTGGTGCTCGGACTGGCTGACCCGGTCCAGGGTTTCGGCCCACGGCTCTTCGTTGACGATGACCGGCAGCACTTGCGCCGGGAAGAACGGACGGTTGTGGATCGGGATGACGTAGACCTTGTCCGGCAGGTTCTGGCCGGGCAGGGCCAGGCCCTTGCCGGTGGAGCGGTGTTCGATGTGTTCGGCTTCTGTGTAGTCGTCGGGGGTGTCCGGGAATTCTTGCTGGTCGCTCATGGGGCACCTGCGCAATGGGGTATGGGGGGTTAGATGGGGCAGGGTTTCGGTGGTTTCAATGGGGTGGGATGTTTCTGGGTGTGTGTTCAGGGTTTTGACAGGGTGTGGGTGTGGGGGTTGGGTTGGGTTGGCCTTGGCGGCCTTTGGGCCGACCAGGCTGTGGGTGGTTTTGGGGGCATATCCGTTTCTTCGGGTGTTGCCGCTGGCGGTTCCGCCCTTACGGCGGGTCACTTTTGGCAAACGCC
>NZ_JBIVHR010000066.1:0-32966 GCF_044749305.1 Pseudomonas sp. NPDC089534
TACCGGCCTGTCACGCCGGGGGTCGCGGGTTCGAGTCCCGTCCGCTGCGCCATATTCGGTAGCCTGGAACACTGAACGCCAGGTCACCAAACGGAAAGCCCGCCTAGTGCGGGCTTTTTGCTGTCTGCGATTTGCCTTTTTGCACATCCCCTGTGGCGAGGGAGCTTGCTCCCGCTGGACTGCGCAGCAGGCCCGTTTTTAGGGCCGCTCCGCGTCCCAGCGGGAGCAAGCTCCCTCGCCACAGAGCATTTCATTGGCTGGCGTCCAGCGGGAGCAGGCTTCCTTATTTCATTGGCCGGCGTTGCGGCTGTGCCGGTAGTCGCTCACCGCCTCATACACCGCCTTGCGCAGACGGTTGATCCCGCCGATCGGGCGATGGGCCTCGATGCCGAACCACGGGTTGAAGGACAGGTTGTCGCATTGCAGGTTCTGCGCCGGGGTATCGAAGTCCTGGGGCGGCAGGGTCATGCGTGCCACGGTCTCGAACGGTGCATCCTGCTCGCGCCATTCGATGCTGGTGTCCTCGATGGGCATGAAAGCCCGGGCGTCCTGACGCTGGATCTGCAGCGCGAAGCAGGCGGGCACGCGGTCCGTCGACAACTGCTGGTTCAACGCGCTGCGCAGGAAGTTCGGCAGGTCCCGGTTCTGCTTGGGCAAGGTGTAGGCGGGGCAGTTGTCCGGATCCGGCGTCACCCGGAACTTGGCGTTGGCGTCCCCGAACCGGTAGGGCGACACCGAAAAGTACGTCGTGCGCGTCGGGCTTTCCGGCGGCGCGGACAGCGTCGCCAGGGCAATGAACAAATGGCGGACCTGCCAGGTGCGCGGATCCCAGCCCGGAAAGAACGCCATCACCTGCTTGCCGTCCGCCTGCGCGGCCACGTTCTGACGGTACTCGGCGACATCGCTGACGAAGAAGTTCGGGTGGCTGAACATCACAAAGTCCTGTTCATGCAGATCCTGACGGTCGCCCAGCAGCTGCTTGCCCGGCACATCGTGCAGCTTGATCGCCATGCCCCGGGCATCGCGGATGCTGTCGAACTGCGGGTACGCGTTGCCGTTGGACAGGCGCACCGTCGCCTGCCAGACCTTGCCCGGCTCGGTGAACACGCCGCGGCGCAGGCCCTCGGCCAGATCCGGCAACACCTGCACCTGCGCCTTCACGCAGCCGTGGGCCTTGGCGTGGGCATCACGCAGGTAGCGGGTGCTTTCCCGGTGCTGATCGACGATGCGCACGGCGGTCTGGATCACGTCCTGGGTCATCGCCGCTTCACCCGGCGGAATCTGTTCCAGCGCCGAGACCGGGCCGCGGTGCTGCCAGGCGAACCAGGCGGTGGCCAAGGCCCAGCCGATCAGGCCGAGCACCAGCAAGAGCAGCAGGGTCTTGCCGACGATCCGCCCCAGCCACAGCCAGAGGCGCGCCAGCGCGGTCGGTCTTTTGTAGGTATTGAAGATCATGGCAGTTGCGCCTCCAGCGGGCCGCCCAGCACTTTCAGGTATTCCAGCAAGGCCCAGCGTTCCTCGGGCTGGAGCAGGCGGCCGATCACCCCGTTGCCGCGCTCGCCGGCGCGGAATTCGTGGCCGCTGTTGTGGTTGCCGGTGATTCGGGTGTCGAACAGGAAGCCATTGGGGAAGGCCTCGGTGCGATAGCCCAGGTGCCTCGGGTCGTATTCGAACGTGCCCTTATAGAAAGTGGTGGCGCGTTCGTCCTGCGGTGACAGCAACTGAAAGAGGCTGGGCACCGAACCGTTGTGCAGGAACGGCGGCGTGGCCCAGACGCCGGCCAGCGGGCGGGCCTTGTAGGCGACTTTCTCACGCACGCCGATCGGCAGGCCGAAACCGTCGAGCTGCGGCTTTTCGGCAGGAGTGACGCCGGCTTCGCGGTAGGCGCGGTTTTCCACGAAGGCGGTCACGTAGGCCAGCCCCTTGGCCACCGACAGTCGGCTCAGGTCCAGGGGCTCGGTGGGATCGGGGTGCAGTTTGACATCCATCCTGGCCAGCTCCGCCGGATCCCATTGCAGGGCGGTCAGGTCGAAACGGTGGTCGGCGATGTTGGTGGCGGCGCCGGGATCGGTGCCGATGACGTCCACCGGCAGCATCGGCAGGTGCTGCACCCAGCGCCCGCCTTCCTGGGTCTGGCGCGGCACATGGCAGCCGGCGCAGTTTTCGGCGAACAGGGCACGGCCCTTGGCGGCCAGCGGTTTGTCCACGGTGCCCAGGAGATCTTCGGGCCAGGCCGGCGGCTGCAGCTTTTGCAGGGTCTGTTCGATCGTGTGCAGGTCGCGCACGCGGACGCTGGAGGCGTAGCGCGCGTCGCCTTGCAGCGGCTGGCCATCGGCGTCGAAGAAGTTCAGCGTGGCGCCGACGCCCAGCGCCTCACCGATGTTGCGTGCCATCGGCTGCTGCGCCGAGCCGTTCCACTGCACCCAGTCGAACGTCCACATGTCCCACAGTTGCGGGTAGTCGACGGGGGCATTGGCCACACGGTAGTTGTCGGGCGAGATCGCATCGCCGAAGGTCGCGTTGGCGATCCGGCCGAACGCGTCGGTACGGCCCGGGCCTTCCTCGGTGGGGTAGAGGCCGCGGTGGGTGTCGTTCCAGGCGACGCTGAGGAAGGTGTCCAGCGACGCCTTGAAGTCCTTTCTCAACTGGTCGTGACGGCTGTCGTAGTCGTCGCCCAGCACGGTGCGGGCGAAGCGTTCGAATTTCCACGGGTTGTAATAGGTGGACGCCAGGCTTGCCACCAGCGCTTGTCCGAAACTGCCGCCGCGCAATGTAGGAACGCTGGAAGGCAGCACGTGCTGGGCAGAGCCGCCGTCGATGCGCAAGGCCTGGCCGTTGAAGCGCAGTTCGCCGGTGTGGCAGGCGGAGCAGGTGATGTCGAGGTACTGCTCGGGACTGCCGGGATTCTGGTGCCGGGCAAACCCCACCGGCAAGTTGCCGGGGTTCTGCGGTGTGGCCTTCTGCTGCGGATCCACCAGGAAACCGAGGCGCGCCAGGTAGTCCGGGGACGCGAAACGCTGCTGGGAGAACGGCAGTTCCAGCGCCTGGAACCACGCGTAGCGCAGGCCCTTGACCTGCGTGCCCTGGGGCGTGAAGTAATAGGTCTGGCGCTCGTCTTCCGTCCACTGCTTCAGGTAATGCACCTGTTGCGGGGGGGAATAGAAGGGCAGCTTCGGGGTGGCGATGTAGTACAGCACCACCGCGAGGGCAAGGCCCGCCAGTACGGCGATCAGGGTCAAGGCACGGGAAAAGAGGCGCAAGATGAACATCCTTGTCGAATTGTTGCGCTGTTATGCCTGAGCCGGGCAGGGCGGGGCAAGTGGCCATTACGACAAGCATTGTGAGAAGCGTCGCCGGTGATCGTCAGGCCAAGATGACAGAAGCTTCATCCTGCTCTGGATCAAATGCGTTTTAATCCCTGAACTTATCGCAGGTTTCCTGCTCTCATGCCGGTAGCCATTGGTCGTGGCGGCCTGATAAGCTCGCGGCTTTACTCGATTGCCCATTCGGCGCATGAACAAGGAAATAGCATGAAACAGCATCGGTTGGCGGCGGCGGTTGCCCTGGTTAGCCTGGTACTCGCAGGTTGCGATTCGCAGACCAGCGTGGAGCTGAAAACCCCGGCGCAAAAAGCTTCCTACGGCATCGGCCTGAACATGGGCAAGAGCCTCGCCCAGGAAGGCATGGATGACCTGGACTCCAAAGCGGTGGCCCAGGGCATCGAAGATGCCGTCGGCAAGAAAGAACAGAAGCTGAAAGACGAAGAACTGGTCGAAGCCTTCGCGGCGCTGCAGAAGCGCGCCGAAGAGCGTATGGCCAAGATGAGCGAAGAGTCGGCGGCCGCCGGCAAGAAATTCCTCGAAGAGAACGGCAAGAAGGCCGGCGTGACCACCACCGCTTCCGGTCTGCAGTACGAAGTGGTCAAGAAGGCCGACGGCCCGCAGCCTAAGCCGACCGACGTGGTGACCGTTCACTACACCGGCAAGCTGACCAACGGCACCGTGTTCGACAGCTCCGTCGAGCGTGGCAGCCCGATCGATCTGCCGGTCAGCGGCGTGATCCCGGGTTGGGTCGAAGGCCTGCAACTGATGCACGTCGGCGAGAAGTACAAGCTGTACATCCCGAGCGACCTGGCCTACGGCGCGCAGAGCCCGAGCCCGGCGATTCCGGCTAACTCGGTGCTGGTGTTCGACCTGGAACTGCTGGCCATCAAGGATCCGGCCAAAGAAGACGCCGCTGCCAAGTAAGCAGCGTCGGTTTCACCCACAACGCCTCGCGAATGCGGGGCGTTGTTGCATCCGGACGACGGCAAGCGTAAACAGAGCGAACCCCTGCCGATATCGGCAGTCCCACATTTTGAGTCGGCGGCGGTAGCTGTCCTGGATCGCCAAGTCAATGAAATATTGGGGTTTTTTATGTGAGTAAAAAACGCCCGATCTGAGCGCAGCCCTTGTGAAACGGGGCTCTCAGCGTCGAAATGCAGCTCTGTTCACAAGGTTATCCACAATTTGTGTGGATAACATTTCAACGGGAAAAATCAGATGAAAACGCCCTGGAACTTCGCCCGATTCCTGCCCCTGGCCGGACGCCTGCTCGCCCGGGGACGTTTGCCGACGTTGCTGTTCGCCGTGGCCAGCAAGGGCGCCGCCCAGGGCGACCGGCTGGGCAAGCTCAAGGACGATCTGCGCCTGCTTCAGGCGTTGTGCCTGGCCTGGTGGCGCGGCGAGTACCGGGCGATCAGCCCCAAGGCGATCGTATCGGTGGTGGCGGGTCTGATGTACTTCCTCAGTCCCGTCGATGCCATACCTGACTTCATTCCGGTGTTCGGCATGCTGGATGACATCGCCGTGCTCGCCTGGCTGATGAAGACCCTCGGTGACGAACTCGATGCGTTCCGCCGGTGGCGCAACCAACAGGCCCCGGAGAAGCTTCGCGTGGTCGAGCGCCTGCCGGACACCCCTGAGCAACTTCAGCTTCAAGGCCCGAAAAAAAGCTGATCTGCGACAGCCTCCTATTCAGATAGATACCCCCCACGACCTTGGCCGCTGTTAGGATTACACTTCAAGGGAAAAGTGCTGACTCGCTAAGTGGTGTAGTCCTACGGGGTAGTCATGGATATTCAGATCATTACACGCGATGGCGAGCCCGAGTATGCGGTTCTGCCGTGGGCTCAGTATCAGGCTCTACTGAAAGCAGCAGGCATCAACGAAACACCGTCGCGGCAGGCGCAAGCGCCGGTCGCGGCCGCCCCGGACCCGATTCTTCCAGGTCTGGATCAATTACGCAGTTTGCGCGAAGGGAAGGGCATCGCCATCGAGGCGCTCGCCCGCACGGTAGGCATCAGCCCGTCTTACCTGGCCATGATCGAAAACGGCGAGCGTCAGCCCGACGCCGCGATTCGCCGCAGCCTGGCCTGGGAACTGACGGTGCCAGGGTGGAGGGAACAATCGTGAGCGTACGCATCAGCCGTCAACATTGGGACGGATTGCTGGGGGAGCTGGATCAGGCGCGCAGGCAGCGCCATCTTTTGACCTATCGGGCCTTGCTCGAACGACTGCAACTGCCCACGCCGGCGATGCAGACGCTGACCGCGGCGCTGGAGCATCTTGCCGCGCTGGACGCCAAGGCCGAACAGCCGCTGCGCAGTTCGCTGGTGATCAGCCAGGGTGCCAGCCGCCTGCCGCGCACCGGTTTCTTCGAGTGCGTCGAGCGGCTGGGGCGTTTCTCCGGGCCGTCCGACGGCGTCGCCGCCGCCTCGTGGCATGCCTCTGAAGTGGTGCGGGTGTTCGAGTACGAGTACCCGGAATCGGCGGAGGCCTGAGTGTTTCTCAAGTTCAAGGTGCGGGCCGGCTACTGGCTGGCGCGCAGGCTGTTTCACTGGTCATGGTTTGTCCGCCAACCCCGGGGCTGGCATTGGCTCGAAGGCCAGTTCGCCCGCATGGCGAACCTGGGCGATGTCGGCGCGCAGAGCTTCTACGGGCATATCCTGACGTTTCGCGGCGTGGGGCTTGGGGCGCGTGAAGAGGGTGTGCGGCTGCTGCGCCTGGCTGCGCTGGCGGGCGATGGCAAGGCGGCCTACCAGGTCGGGGCCATCAGCCTGGCCGGCACGCCGTCCAGGGCGCCGGATCCGGCGGAGGCCGAGCGCTGGTGGGGGATCGCCGCCAAGGCCGGGCATCCGTTGGCGGAGGTCAAGCTCAAGGAACTGGCGGAGCGCGGCCGATCAGAGTGACTGGCCTGTCTCAACGAATGAACGGGGCGTGAGGGCAACCTCCCGCCCCGTTTTTGTGTCTGTCTTTCTTGCGCTTGTGGGGCCGGCCTCTTCGTCAGATCGCGGCCAGGAGCCCGCCCGAACCCACAGGAGACGGGGTCAGCGTTGCCCCATCAACAACGCCGGCCCAGCGTCAGGCACGGCCCCGCTGTCGATGACATGCACGCTGTACCCCGGCACGTTCTTGGCGTGATGCTTGGCCTGGGACGCCATCTCCGCGAGCTGGCTGGCGTCCAGCTGCCCGCAGGCCTCGGGGTGCAGGTGAACCACGCCGATGGACAGCGACAGCAGCGGGAATTCCTGGCGCACCCCCTGACGGTTCGGCGCGGTGAAGCAGCCGGCGTCGAGGTGTTCGGGGCGGTAGAAGCGGCGGCACTGGCTCTGGAAGTCGTCGAGCAACTGGTTGAGGCGTTTGCGCCAGTCTTCAGGTCCCAGCACCAGCAGGAAGTCGTCGCCGCCGATGTGGCCGACGAAGTCGCGGGTGGGGTCGACGCGTTCGTTCAGGCACTGGGCCAGGCACAGCAGCACTTCGTCGCCCCGGCCGTAGCCGTAGATGTCGTTGAAGGGCTTGAAGCTGTCGATGTCCACGTAGCAGATGACCGACTCGCGGCCTTGCTGCAGCAGGCGGGTCAGGCACTGCTGGATCGGCACGTTGCCGGGCAGCAGGGTCAGGGGGTTGGCGTAGCGGGCCTGCTGGATCTTCAGCTCGGTGATCAGCTTGAGCACGTCGATCACCCGGCCCAGGCCCAGGTAGCTGCCGTTGAGGGTGATGATGAAGTCCTCTTCGATGCGTTGCCGGGCGCGGCTGGTGATCAGGCGGCTGACCTGTTGCAGCGACTGGTTCATTTCTACGGCGAGAAAGTCTTCGCTCATCAGGCGGCTGATCGGCTTGCGGGCGAACAGGTCGGTGGCGAACGGCTTGAGCAGCGCATCGGACAGCGAATGCCGGTGGACGATGCCGCAGGGCTGGCCCTGGGCGTCGAGCACCGCCAGCGAGTTCAGGTTGGCCTGACGGCGGAAGGCCTCCAGCACGGTGGCGGTCGGGGTGTCGCGGTTGACCGCCGGCTGGTCGTTGAGCAGGGCGCTGAGGTCGCTGCCTTCGTCGTTCAGGGCCACGGCGCTGCTGTCATGCTTGGGCATCAGGGCCCGGGCGTCCTTGGGCGGGTGTTCCTGGGGGCGGCCCAGCAGGTAGCCCTGCACCAGGTCGATGCCCATTTCCGTGAGCACGGCGAGCTCTTCCGGCAGTTCGATGCCCTCGGCGATCACCTGGGCCCGGGAGGCCTTGGCGATCTGCAGGATCGAACCGACGAACTCGCGCTTGAGCGCATCCTGATGGATGCCGTCGATGAAGTGGCGGTCGATCTTCACGTAGTCCGGACGCAGCTCGGACCAGAGCCGCAGGCTCGAATAGCCGGCGCCGAGGTCGTCCAGCGCAATCGAGAATCCCATGGCGCGGTAGTGGTGCAGCGCCGTTTGCAGCAGTTGGAAATCATCGGTCGGCGTCTGCTCGGTCAGTTCGATCACGACTTGGCTGGGCGGGATGCCGAAGTCCTGGAGCAACTGCAGCGTGCGCCCCGGTTGGTGCGCGGCTTCGAGCAAGGACTCCGGCGAGACATTGAGAAACAGCTTGCCCGGCAGCCGCTGTTCGTTGAAGCGCCGGCAGGCGCTTTGCCGGCAGGCGATCTCCAGTTCGCTCAGGCGCCCGGCCTGGCGGGCCACGGCGAACAGGGCAATGGGGGAGTGCAGCGGGCTGTTGGACGGGCCTCGGGTCAGGGCCTCGTAGCCGAGAATGCGCCGCTCCGAGAGGCAGATGATCGGCTGGAACAGGCTGTGCAAACCGCTTTGAGTCAGGATCGAGCTCAAGGCACTCAGCTGTTCGGTCGTGGTCATGGCAATCTCGGGCGATAAAAAAAGGACTGGGAGCGCTCTTGTTCAAGAGCCGCTCCCAGTCCTTTATTGCACGACAGAATGATGACTGTTTGATGACGATCCGGGGATCGCCACCATTAAATTGCCATCACCTTACTTCTTGGCGACCTGATTGCTCAGTTTCAGGTAGTCCAGCAGCACCCGCCCGGTCTCGCTCAGGTAGGCGTCGTCTTCCGGCTTGACCTTGTCCGGCTCGGCGGCGGCCAGGGCGTCGTCGTCTTCTTTCTTCAGCTCCTTGAGCGGTTCTTCGCCCTTGGCCTTGCGACGGATGTTTTCCATCGCCAGTTGCTTGGCGTCGATGTCGGCGTGCTGGGCGCGGCGGTCGGCTTCGTTGAGGCTGACGGTCTTCTCCTCCAGCAGCTTCTGCGCCAGGGCCAGCTTGTCGCGGATGAACACGAACTCCGCGTCCTTGGCGGTGCGGGTGTCATGCTCGGACTTGAGCTGCGCCAGGAACGGCTTGAACGGATCCACCGCCGGCTTGATCGCCGCGCGGATGGTGTCCCACGGCATGGCTTCCGGCAGGGCGCTTTCGCCGATTTCCTTGGTGTCGATCAGCGACGGGTAGTCGATGTCCGGCAGTACGCCCTGGTGCTGGGTGCTCTGGCCGGAGACGCGGTAGAACTTGGCCAGGGTCAGCTTCAGCTCGCCGTGGTTCAGCGGCTGGATGGTCTGCACGGTGCCTTTGCCGAAGGTCTGGCCGCCGATGATCAGCGCACGGTGGTAGTCCTGCATGGCGCCGGCGAAGATCTCCGAGGCCGAAGCGGACAGGCGGTTGACCAGCAACGCCATCGGCCCTTTGTAGAAGGCGCCGGGGTTTTCGTCTTCGAGCACGTCGACACGGCCGTCGGCGTTGCGCACGAGCACGGTCGGGCCCTTGTCGATGAACAGGCTGGTCAGCTCGGTGGCCTCCTGCAGGGAACCGCCGCCGTTGTTGCGCAGGTCGATGACCACGCCGTCGACTTTCTCTTTCTGCAGTTCGGTCAGCAGTTTCTTGACGTCGCGGGTGGTGCTCTTGTAGTCCGGATCGCCGGCACGGAACGCCTTGAAGTCGAGGTAGAAGGCCGGGATCTCGATCACGCCCAGCTTGTAGTCCTTGCCGTCCTGCTTCAGGTTGAGCACGGATTTCTTCACGGCCTGGTCTTCGAGCTTCACCGCCTCACGGGTGATCGGCACGATCTTGCTGGTCTGGTCGTTCGGCGCATTGCTGGCCGGGATCACTTCCAGGCGCACCACGGTGCCTTTCGGGCCGCGGATCAGCTTGACCACTTCGTCCAGGCGCCAGCCGACCACGTCGACCATTTCCTTGTTGCCCTGGGCGACGCCGATGATCTTGTCCGCCGGAGCGACCTGCTTGGTCTTGTCGGCAGGGCCGGCCGGCACCAGGCGCACGACCTTCACCTGATCGTTGTCGCTCTGCAGCACGGCGCCGATGCCCTCGAGGGACAGGCTCATGTTGATGTCGAAGTTTTCCGCGTTGTCCGGCGACAGATAGTTGGTGTGCGGGTCGTAGGACATCGCGAAGGTGTTGATGTACGCCTGGAAGATGTCTTCGGGGCGGGTCTGGTCCAGGCGCGCCAGTTGGTTCTTGTAGCGCTTGGTCAGGGTTTCCTGGATCTGCTTGGGCTCTTTGCCGGCGATCTTCATCCGCAGCACTTCGTCCTTGACGCGTTTGCGCCACAGGTCGTCGAGCTCGGCGGTGGACTTGAGCCAAGGCGCGTCCTTGCGGTCGATCAGCAAGGTCTCCTTGGTGGTGAAGTCCATCTTGTCGACACCCTTGCCCAGCTCGCCGAGGGCGAAGTCCAGGCGCGCCTTCACGCGGTCCAGGTAGCGCTTGTAGATGGTGAACCCGGCGTTGAGGTCGCCGCTCTTGAGGAAGTCGTCGAACTGGGTCTTCCACTTGTCGAATTCGGCGATGTCGCTGGCCATGAAGTAGCTGCGCGACGGATCCAGCAGCTTGATGTAGCTGTCGTAGATGATCACCGAACGGGCGTCGTCCAGCGGCGGCTTGCTGTAGTGGTGGCGCTTGAGCAGCTCGACGACGTTCAGGCTGGCGATCACCTCGTCGCGGTCGGGCTGCAACTTGTCCCAGCTGTTGGCTGCGAATGAGCTGCCCGAGACCGGCAACAGACCGATACCGATGATGAGGGCGAGGGCGGAGCTGGGGAGCAGATGCTTCATGCTGATTCGACGCGGGGACAATTGATAACGCATATTAGGCCGTCTTTGAAGTCGCCGGTACCTCTGCGCGCTGCCCGAACACAATCGTTCAGTGTTCGTTCAGACCCAGGGCCGGTCGCATAATGCAAAAAGCCCGGCGCTACAGCTTCGGGCTCAGTCCAGACTCACTATGGAGGCACTGTGAAGGCATTGCAAGGCGTTGACGGTCAAGTGGCATGGGTAGATGAGCCGAGTCCTGCGTGCGATGCGGGGCAAGTGCGCATCCGGGTGGCGGCGGCGGGGCTCAACCGCGCCGATCTGCTGCAGAAGGCGGGGCTCTATCCGCCGCCGCCGGGGGCCAGCCAGGTGCTCGGCCTCGAGTGTTCGGGGGTGATCAGCGAGGTCGGGGCAGGCTCTTCCTGGCAGGTCGGCGACCGGGTGTGCGCGCTGCTGGCCGGCGGCGGAATGGCCGAAGAAGTGGTCGTCGACGGACGGCACGTGCTGGCGGTGCCGGAGGGCGTGTCGCTGGTCGAGGCCGCCGCGCTGCCCGAGGTGTACGCCACGGTCTGGCTGAACGTGTTTCGGCTGGCGGCGCTCAAGCCGGGCGAGAAGGTCTTGCTGCATGCCGGCGCCAGCGGCATCGGCTCGGCCGCCATTCAGCTGTGCAAGGCGTTCGGCAACCCGTGCTGGGTCAGCGTCGGCTCGGCCGAGCGCTTGGCCTACTGCGAGTCGCTGGGCGCACAGGGCGGTGTCGTGCGCACCGACGATCTGGAGAGCCTGCGCGATTTCGCCCCGTTCGATGTGATCCTGGATCCGGTCGGCGGACAATATTCGGCATTGAACCTCAAGCTGTTGGCGCAGGACGGCCGCTGGGTGCTGATCGGCCTGATGGGCGGGCGCGAGGCGAAGCTGGATCTGGCCCAGGTGCTGAGCAAGCGTGTGCAGTTGCTGGGCTCGACCCTGCGCAGCCGCGACGACGGGTTCAAGGCCGATCTGTTCGCCGACCTGAACCAGCATGTCTGGCCGCTGTTCGCCGAAGGACGGTTGAGCCCGCAGTTGGCGAAGACGTTTGCGGTCAAGGACGCCGAAGCGGCGTTTGCGGAGCTGGCGAGCAACACCGTGGCGGGGAAGGTGGTGCTGGTGATCGACGACAGCCTGGCCTGAGATTGCATTGGGCCAGGCACTGTTGTGGTCAGGGAGTTGTTCTGGGCAGGGAGCTGCTGTGGCGAGGGAGCTTGCTCCCGCTGGGGCGCGCAGCGGCCCCGAACTGATCGGCCTGCCTTGCAGGCCAGCGGGAGCAAGCTCCCTCGCCACAGGGCGGTCACGTCCAGAGGTGGATCGGCCAGCCGGCCTGTTCGGCGTGTTCGCGCAGCACCGGATCCGGGTTCACGACATGCGGGTAGTCGACCTTCAGCAGCAGCGGCAGGTCGTTGCGCGAGTCGGAATAGAAGCTTGCGCCTTCCAGGTTTTCCTCTTCGGCGTCCAGCCACTCCAGCAGCCGGGTGATCTTGCCTTCGCGGTAGGTCAGGATGCCGGTGGTCTGGCCGCTGTACACGCCGTGCGCCACTTCCAGTTCGATGCCGAGGATTTCGTCGATGCCCAGGCGTTCGGCGATCGGCTTGACCAGGTGCGTGCCCGAGGCCGAGATCACCAGGATCCGGTCGCCGGCCTTGCGGTGGGCGGCGATGGCCTTGGTCGCGTCGCTGAAGATGATCGGTTCGATGAAGTCTTCCACCCACGGTTCGACCAGGTGCTCGACCTCCGCCGGGGTGCGGCCGATCAGCGGCTCAAGGCTGAACGCCATGTAGTCCTCCATGCGCAGCTTGCCATGGCTGTAGGCGTCCATCAGCTCGTTGTTCCTGCGCATGAACGACTCGGGATCGACCCAGCCCAGCCGTCCCATCTGCTCGCTCCAGAGGGAGGCGCAGTCGCCGTGGATCAGGGTTTCGTCCAGATCAAAAATTGCCAGGGCCATCAGTGCGGTTCTCTCTTCAACGTCAGCAAAGTCATCAGGCTACCTCACGCAGGGCCGTCGGATCGATGGAAAGCTTCAGGCGACGGCCGTCGGGGTGCAGGTCCGCCGCCGAACGGTTGAGCACGTCCACCACCAGTTCCACGCCCCGGGCCTCGACCCGGTAGCGGATCACGTTGCCCAGCAGGCTGTGGCTGCGGATC
The DNA here is from genome assembly GCF_044749305.1 of Pseudomonas sp. NPDC089534. Taxonomy (NCBI): domain Bacteria; kingdom Pseudomonadati; phylum Pseudomonadota; class Gammaproteobacteria; order Pseudomonadales; family Pseudomonadaceae; genus Pseudomonas; species Pseudomonas sp. NPDC089534. The sequence goes on from NZ_JBIVHR010000066.1 coordinate 12,530, forward strand.
TGCGCATCGGGTTCGCCGTCCACGCGCAGTTCGATGGCTTCCGGGCGGATGGCGATGCGGTGGTGGATCGGGCGCTGCAGCAGCTTGGAGGCGGTGTCGGCGTCCAGCAGGTTGTAGTTGCCGATGAAGCCGGCGGCGAACACGTCCACCGGTGCGGTGTACAGGGTTTCGGCATCGCCGCTCTGTACGATCTTTCCCTGATTCATCAGGAAAATCCGGTCAGACATGGTCAGGGCTTCTTCCTGGTCGTGGGTGACGAAGATCGTGGTCAGGCCGAGCTCGCGCTGGATCTGACGGATCTGCTCGCGCAGGTGCTTGCGGATCCGCGCATCGAGGGCCGACAGCGGTTCGTCCAGCAACAGCAGGCGGGGTCGGGTGACCAGGGAGCGGGCGAGGGCGACGCGCTGGCACTGGCCGCCGGACAGCTGATGGGGGTAGCGGCCGGCGAAGTCGTTGAGCTCCACCAGCTTCAGCGCTTCGGCCACGCGCTTGTGGCTGTCGTCGGCGTTGACCTTCTGCATGCGCAGGCCGAACGCCACGTTCTGCTCCACGGTCATGTTGGGGAACAGCGCATAGCTCTGGAACACCATGCCGATCCCGCGCTTCTGCGGGCTCAGCGGCACGATGTCGACGCCGTCGAGCAGGATCTTGCCGCCGTCCACCGGCGTCAGCCCGGCGATGCAGCGCAGCAGGGTGGACTTGCCGCAGCCGGACGGGCCGAGCAGGGTGACGAACTCGCCCTTGTTGATTTCGCAGTTGATGTCGCTGAACACCGTGGTGCCGGCGTAGTGCTTTTGCAGGTGTTGGACGCTGACATAGCTCATTGGCTTTTGTCCTTGTTCAAGATGTTGGCGACCCAGGTCAGGACCAGCACGAAAAAGAAGTAGGAGATCACCAGCGCACTGGTGAAGTGGCCGCTGCTGTTGCGCATGTTGTTCAGGTAGACCTGCAGGGTTTCGTAGCGGGTGCCGACCAGGATGTTGGCGAACACGAACTCGCCGAACAGGAACGAGAACGACAGCAGCAGCGCCACCATCAGGCCCTTGCGCAGGTTCGGCAGCACCACCAGGAACGCCGCTTGCCAGGTGCTGGCGCCGAGCAGTTGGGCGGCGTCCATCAGGTCGCGCAGGTTGATCGCCTGCAGGTTGTTGGTGATCGCCCGGTACATGAACGGCAGCGCCACGGTGAAGTAGCAGCCGATCAGGATCCACGGCGTGCCGACCATCGCCAGCGGCCCGGAGCCGTAGAGCTGCAGCAGCCCCACCGACGACACCACCGGCGGCACCGCGAAAGGCAGCAGGATCAGGATGTTCATCAGCGCGTCGAGCTTGGGGAAGTGGTAGTGCACCACGAACAGCAGCGGCAGGATCAGCACCACCGACAGGACCAGCGCGCCGACGCAGACCAGCAGGGACTGGCCGAAGGCATGCAGGAAGCGCGGATCGCTCCACAGCTGGATGTACCACTTGAAGGTGAAGCCGCTGGGCAGCACCGTGGCTGACCAGCTGCTGGCGATCGAGTAGACCAGCGTGCCCGCCAGCGGCAGCAGCAGGACGGCGAACAGCAGGCAGACCACGACGCGGTGGTAGACGCCGGCCGGGCCGGATTCAGCGCGAGACATGGTAGCTCCTCTTGAGCAGCAGTTGGTGCACGACGGTCACCAGGGTCATCAGGGCCACCAGCACCACGGCCAGGGCGCTGGCCAGGTTCGGGTCGAGCGAGATGTCGCCGGAGACCATCGCCGCGATGCGGATCGGCAGCACGTTGAAGTTGCCGGTGGTCAGCGCGTAGACCGTGGCGTAGGCGCCCAGGGCGTTGGCCAGCAGGATCACGAAGGTGCCCAGCAGCGCCGGGGTCAGCACCGGCAGGCCGATGTGGCGCCAGAACTGCCAGCCGCTGGCGCCGAGCAGGGCGGCGGACTCGCGCCAGTCTTCGCGCAGCGCATCGAACGCGGGGTAGAGCAGCAGCACGCCGAGGGGGATCTGGAAGTAGGTGTAGAGGATGATCAGCCCGGTCTTGGAGTACAGGTTGAAGTCCTGGATGATCCCGGCCTGCTTCAGCATGATCGTGATGCTGCCGTTGAAGCCCAGCAGGATGATGAACGCGAAGGCCAGGGGCACGCCGGCGAAGTTGCTGGTCATGTTGGCGAAGGCGTTGACGAAGTTGCGCAGTTTGCTGTCGACCCGGCGCAGCGAGTACGCGCCCAGCACGGCGATGACGATGCCGAACACGCTCGACCAGAAACTGATCTCCAGGCTGTACTGGATCGCTTGCAGGTAGAACTTGGAGCTGAAGATCCTGGTGAAGTTGGCCAGGCCCCAGCCGGACTCCTCCGATTGCAGGCTGTTGATCATCACCCAGGCCAGCGGTGCGATCTCGAACACGACAAAGAACAGGGCGAAAGGCACCAGGCACAGGGCGGCCAGCCATTTGCTGCGGGTCATGGGATTCATTTGAGCAGCTCCCGGCAGACCGGTTTGTCGTGGGGTACGCCGAGCAGTTCGCAGACGGTGCCGCACAGGTCGGTCTGCTTCGGCCGGGCGCCCGGATCCAGGCTGAAGGCCTCGCCCAGCACGAACAGCGGCACCTGGCGCTCTTCCGGCAGCAGGCCGTTGTGCGAGCGGTCGTTGTTCATGCCGTGGTCGGCGGTCACCAGCACCTGATAGCCGGCGTCGAGCCAGCCTTGCAGGTAGTCGGCGAGGATGATGTCGGCGCTGCGGGCGCTGTTGCGGTACTGGGGCGAGTCGAGGCCATGCTTGTGGCCGGCGTCGTCGATGTTCATCGGATGGATCAGCAGGAAGTTCGGGCGGTGGCGCAGGCGCAGGTGCTCGGCGTCGGCGAACAGGTGCGAGTCCGGGTAGTGGTCGCTCCAGTAGAAATGGCCGTGCTGGATCGGCAGGGCCGGGTCGTCGGTGTGACGGTCGCGCGCCGCCACGAACGGCGAGCGGTTGTACAGCTCGCTGACCCAATGGTAAGCCGCCGCTGCGGTCGTCAGGCCGGCGTCCCTGGCGTAGTGGTAGATGCTGCGCTGGTTGGACAGGCGCGAGACGTTGTTGTGGACGATGCCGCTGTCGATGGGCGGCACGCCGGTGAGGATGCATTCGTACAGCGGTCGGGACAGGGCCGGAAGCTCGCACTCCAGTTGATAGAGCGCGGCGCGTCCTGCGCCGACATAAGCTTGCAGATGCCCCATGGCGTGACGGGCGACCTCGTGGCTGAGGCCGTCGAGCACGACAAGGATGACGTTGTGCTTCATAGGGGCAGAAACTCCGCGAAACAATAAGAACGGGAAACTCGAAATCGACACGGATCCTGTGGGAGCGGGCTTGCCCGCGAAGGCGTCATGTCATTCAACCCATGTGTTGAATGTGAAATTGCCATCGCGGGCAAGCCCGCTCCCACAGGGTTTTGTGCCAGACCCAGTGGGGATCTATCGGCTTACTTCATCTCGACGATGACTTCTTCGTTCCACTTCTGCGGCAGGGCCTTGGAGGTCTTCTCCCACGCATCGGCGTCCTTGATCGGGGTGACCTTCTTGTACTGCTCGTTCGGCAGCAGCTTGGCCTTCACGTCTTCCGGCAGGGTCAGGTGCTCGGCGCGGATCGGACGGGCGTTGCCGCGGGCGAGGTTGATCTGGCCGGCGTCGCTGAAGATGTATTCGCGGGTCAGCTTGGCCGCGTTCGGGTTCTTCGCGTACTTGTTGATGATGGTGGTGTAGCCGGAGATCACCGAGCCGTCGGACGGGATCAGCACCACGTAGTCATCGGGGTTGGCCATCTTGGCCTTGTAGCTCAGGCCGTTGAAGTCCCAGACCACGCCGACCTCGATCTCGCCCTTCTCCATGGTGGCGATGGTCGGGTTGGCCATCGACAGGCGGCCCTGCTTGGCGATGTCGGCGAACAGCAGCAGCGCCGGCTGCAGGTTCTTCTCGTCGCCGCCGTTGGCCAGCGCGGCGGCCAGCACGCCGTTGGCGGCTTGCGCGGCGGTGCTCACGTCACCGATGGAGACCTTGTACTTGCCGCCCTTGAGGTCGGCCCACTTGGTCGGCACTTCGGAGCCGTGCAGCAGCTTCTTGTTGACGATGAAGGCGATGGTGCCGGTGTAGGCCAGCGCCCAGTTGCCGTCCTTGTCCTTGGCCCAGGCAGGCACTTGCTCCCAGGTGCTCGGCTTGTACGGCTGAACCACGCCTTGCTTGACCGCGATCGGGCCGAAGGCCGCGCCCACGTCGCCGATGTCGGCGGTGGCGTTGTCCTTCTCGGCGGCGAACTTGGCGATTTCCTGGGCCGAGCTCATGTCGGTGTCGACGTGCTTGAGGCCGTAGGTCTTGGCCAGGTCTTCCCAGGTGCCTTTCCAGTTGGCCCAGTCGTCGGGCATGCCGACGCTGTTGACGGCGCCTTCCGCTTTCGCAGCGGCTTCCAGGGTTTTCAGGTCGTCGGCCGCCATGGCGGCGGTGCACATGGCAATGGTCGAGCCTAACAGTGATGCCAGGAAAAACTGTTTCATTCCGAAGCTCCTTGGGTCGTGTTCAACGCTGCGATTGCGGTGTGTGTTGGTCTAGGTCAGCAATACCTGAGCCAATCTAAGGGGGCTGGATGACACTTTGATGTCGGCGACCGTCCGGCGGCGTTTTTTTCTGCGGGCTGTCGCAGGCTGCCCGGTAAGCGTAGACCATGGCCGAAGCCCGGTCCGCAAGGGACTTGGCCGATGTATTGCAGGCTGTGAGTGTGACCGCCGGGCGGTTTTGTCATCTCCCGGTCATGTGCGCTGCCTAGGCTTTGCACTCAGTGATGAGCCGGTTTTGCAGCGCGGTTCTGCCCCGAAACAGTGCTGGTCTAGTCCAGATAGGTAACGTTGATGCGCGATGAGGCAACAAAAGCGGTGACAGCCATTTGCCAGATCCTTCAGGAGCAGATGAACCACGGCCTGTTGGCGCCCGGCAGCAAGCTGCCGGCCGAGCGCAAGCTCAGCGAGCTGTTCGGCACCACCCGGATCACGGTGCGCGAGGCGTTGCTGCAACTGGAGGCCCAAGGGCAGATCTACCGCGAGGAGCGCCGTGGCTGGTTCGTGTCGCCGCCGCGCCTGGCCTACAACCTGATGCAACGCAGCCACTTTCACGCGATGGTCAGCGCCCAGGGGCGGGTGCCGTCGACCGAGGTGATTTCGGCGCGGCTGCAGCCGGCGTCGGCGGCGGTGTGCGCCTGGCTGCAATTGCCGGCGTTGTCGAGCGTGATCCAGATCTGCCGCGCCCGGCGCATCGACGGGCGGCTGGTGCTGTATGTGGAGCATTACCTGAACCCGCAGTATTTTCCGGGCATCCTGGAATGCGACCTGAACCAGTCGATCACCGAGCTGTACGCGCGCAACTACGACCTGCACTACGGACGGGTGCGGTTCGAGATCGTGCCGACCTCGCTGTCGGTGGATGCCGCCGCGGCGCTGCGGGTGTCGGTGGGCAGCCCGGGACTGCGGATCGCCCGGGTCAATTACGATCAGCACGAGCGGCTGATCGACTGCGACCTGGAGTTCTGGCGGCATGACGCGATCCATGTCGGCGTCGACGTGGTCTGACTGAACCGGTGTATTTGCTGAGGCCATCGCCAGCAGGCTGGCTCCCACAAGGTTTGCGCCGCACACGGAACGGTGGGAGCGAGCCTGCTCGCGATGGCGGACGCCCGGTCACTCCGGCTTCGGCTCTCCACCGCCGGCCGTCACCACCTGCACGCTCATGCGCGGCGTCGCCAGGTCCAGCCCGGCTTCGTCCAGGTGGCGCTTGAGCGACAGGTTGAACGCCCGCGAAACCTCCCACTGCTTGATCGGCGCGGTCTTGAAGCGCGCCCGCAGGATCGCGTTGCCGGACTCGAAGCTTTCCACCCCCTGAAACTCCAGCGGCGACCAGATGTTGCGGCGCTGCAGGGGATCGGTGCGCATCTTCTGGCCGACCTCGCGCATCAGCTTCATCGCCTCGTCGATGTCCATGTTGTACGGCACCGCGACCCGGAAGATCGCGTAGCCGAACTCGCGGGAGTAGTTCTTGATGCTCTTGATTTCGCTGAACGGGATGGTGTGGACGATGCCGTCGATGTCCCGCAGGCGCACGGTGCGGATGGTCAGTCCTTCGACGGTGCCCAGGTGGCCGCCGACGTCCACGTAGTCGTCGATGGCCAGCGAGTCTTCGATGATGATGAACAGCCCGGTGATCAGGTCCGCCACCAGCGACTGCGCACCGAAACCGATGGCCAGGCCGATCACGCCCGCACCGGCCAGCAGCGGCGTGACGTTCATGCCCATGTTCGCGAGCGCGACGATCAGGGCCACGATGAAGATCGCCACGAACAGCACGTTGCGGATCAGCGGCATCATCGTCTGCGCGCGGGTGTTGGCCAGGCCTTTGCGCGAGCGGGTGAGGGCGTGGTGCACGGCGGTGTCGCTGAGGATCCAGATCAGCCAGGCGAAGATCAGGGTGCCGATCAGGCTGAACAGCTTGACGCTGACGTCGTGGCCTTCGCCCTCGGTGAAGCCGATCAGCGACTTGCCCCACACCCGCAGGCCCAGCTCGATGAACGCCAGCCACACCGCCAGGTGGGCGAGGGTGTAGAAAAAGCCCTTGAGGCGCTCGGAATAGAACGCGTGGCGCTTCGGCCCGCGCTGCGGCTTGAGCGCATGGCGGCGCACCAGGCCGTTGATGACCATGCACAGCACCAGCAGCACGGTGCAGATCAGCGACTGGCGCAACGCGGTGCTGGTGTCGCCGGCGGAAATGAACGTGGCGAACAGGGAAATGCCGACCAGCACCAGCGCCGGGACGTACCAGAACGTGCCCAGGATCTCGATGGTGTCGCTGAGGGCGCGTCGGGTCAGGCGGCGGGACAGCGGCTGGTTGCGGATCAGGTGGGCGATGGGCCGCCGGAAGCGCAGGATGAACAGCCCGGTGAACAGGGCGGCGAACACATTGGCGACCGTGGCGGCGGTGTGCGCCAGGTGCACGCCGAGGCTGGCGATCAGGCGCGGATCGTTCAGGGCCTCGCCGAACGCGGCGAAGCTGCCGATCAGCCACAGCGGCCGGAACGCCTGATGCCGCAGGATGTACAGCGCACGGTGGCGGTGCGGCCCGTCGAGCAGGGAAAAGGCGATCACGCAGATCGCCGAGAAACAGGTGCCCACCACCAGGGCATACGCCAGCACCATCGCCAGGCTCTTGCCCAGCGACGACGGCAGGGCGTAGCTCATGTAGACGGTCATCACCAGCGCGATCATCCACGGCCCGAGCTTGCGCAGGGCGAAGCGCAGCATGTCGAGGGCCTTGGGGTGCTGCGGCAGCTCTTCGGTGAGGCCGAAGCGCAGGCGCACCCGGTGCCCGAGCCAGATCAGCGCGGCAGCGAGCAGGCTCCAGACCGCGAGGATCACCGCAAAGGCAAAGATGATCGGCACCCATTCGCTGGCGGGCACCATCAGGGCGGCCAGCTCGTCCTGGGCCTGGTCGAATTCGGCGAGCCAGCGGCTGAGCGGGCTGTCGGCGCCGGAGAACTGCTTCTCGAAGTTGGCCAGGGTGCCGCCGATCAGGCCCAGCACGCCTTCTTCCGGGGTGGCCTGGGCCTTTTGGGTGGCGTCGCGCAGTTTCTTCAGGTCCGCCAGCAGGCGGGCGCGCTGCTGATCGTTCTCCAGCGACTTGATGACTTCGTCCAGCGACTGGCCGAGCGGCTCCTGGGCCTCCGGCTGAGCCTTGTTCGCGCCGTTGAGGATGCCCGGCAGGCCGACCGCCCCGGCCGGCGCCAGCGGCAGCAACGACATCAGGCAGACGAGAAACAGGCAGGGCAGGGTGAAGAGACGGGCAAACACTGGGCAGTCAACCTCGCAAAGGGCGGATCAGGCGAGTGTACGAGCCCGCCGGAGCCAATGCGAGCCGGTCATTCGTTGAGTTTGGCCAGGATCTTGTAGACCACGGTCGCCAGGATCAGCAGCATGCCGATCCACATGGCGAACACGCCGGCGTTCTTGTCTCGGAAGTTGAAGCCGATGGCCAGCAGGATCATGCCCGTCAGGATCGGAATGAGCATGGCGTGGAACGATGACATCGAGATCATGGCGACTGCCTTGTCGAAGGGGATGATTCAAGTCTAGGTGGGATTTTGCCCGGTGGAGGGCAAAGGCCTTTGCGGCGAGGGAGCAGGCTCCCTCGCCGCAGGGGCGGGTTACGGCAATTCGCGGCAGGCGTAGAACGCGCTCAGCACCTTGACCAGGTGCGCCAGGTCATGGCTGCCGCACAGTTCGCGGATCGAGTGCATGGCGAACGTCGGCAGGCCGATGTCGACGGTGCGCACGCCCAGGTGGCTGGCGGTGATCGGGCCGATGGTCGAGCCGCAGCCCATGTCGCTGCGCACCACGAAGCTTTGCACCGGCACTTCTTCGGCCATGCACAGGTGGCGGAAGAACCCGGCGGTTTCGCTGTTGGTGGCGTAGCGCTGGTTGTTGTTGACCTTGATCACCGGGCCGGCGTTGAGTTTCGGGCCGTGGTTGCCGTCGTGCTTCTCGGCGTAGTTGGGGTGCACGCCGTGGGCGTTGTCGGCCGAGACCAGCAGGGATTTCTGGATGGTGCGCACGAACTCGTCGCCTTCGGGCAGCAGGCGGCGCAGGGTCTGCTCCAGCATCGGGCCGTCGGCGCCGCAGGCCGAGCAGGAACCGACCTCTTCGTGGTCGTTGCACACCAGCACGCAGGTTTCCTCGGTGTCGGCGTTCAACAGGGCCTGCAGGCCGGCGTAGCACGACAGCAGGTTGTCTAGGCGGGCGCCGGCGATGAAGTCGCCGTTCAGGCCGATGACCGCGGCGCTCTGGGTGTCGTAGAAGCTCAGCTCGTAGTCGAGCACCACGTCGGCGTTGAGGCCGTGTTCGCGGGCCAGCTGATCGGTGAGCACCGCGCGGAAATCCACGCGCTCGTCACCGGCGAACTGCGCGAGCACCGGCGGCAGCTCGGTCTGTGCGTTGATCGCCCAGCCCTGGTTGGCTTCGCGGTTGAGGTGGATCGCCAGGTTCGGAATGATCGCGATCGGGGCCTTGAAGTCGATCAGCTGGCTTTCGACCTTGCCGTCGCGGCGGAAGGTGACGCGGCCGGCCAGCGACAGGTCGCGGTCGAACCACGGCGCCAGCAGCGCGCCGCCGTAGACTTCGACGCCCAGCTGCCAGAAGCCCTGGCGCTGCAGTTCCGGCTGCGGCTTGACCCGCAGGCACGGGCTGTCGGTGTGGGCGCCGACCAGGCGGATGCCGTCGTGCAGCGGCGAATGGCGGCCCATCTTGATGGCGATGATCGAGGAGTCGTTACGGGTGACGTAGTAACGGCCGTTGGCTTCGGTGTGCCACGGCTCGCGCTCGTCGAGGCGCACGAAACCGGCGGCCTCCAGGCGCTGGACAAGGCTGGCGGTGGCGTGGAACGGGGTAGGGGAGGCCTTGAGGAAGTCGATCAGGCCTTGGTTCAACTCTTCGCGCATAAGAAGCTCCAGACAGCGATGGGCGGGAGTTTAACCCATCGGTCCGAGGCTGGGGGCATGCGGGCGCAACTGTCTTGATCCGGCCTTGCGGTGCCTGGGCCGGCGCCATCGCCAGCAGGCTGGCTCCCACAGAAGAGCGGCCGGCAGGAGTGTGTTGCCGGAGCCGGCCCTTTCGCGGGCAAGCCCGCTCCCACCGTGGTCTTTGGTGATCCGCGACAACTGTGGGAGCCAGCCTGCTGGCGATGGCGCCAGCCAAGGCGCCAAAGGGCAATGCAAACGGCTCAGCGGGCCGCCGAAACCCGTTTCTTCAGGTAGTTCATGATGAGCTTTTCGTCTTCCGGCTTGTCCGGACGCGGCAACTGCTGCGGCCAGCGGGGGTGGTCCAGCAGCTTTTTCCGACGGCCTTCGTCCCAGCGCAGAATCTCCCGCGAGGCGCATTCCCACCACTCATGGCGGCAGGCGGTGTAGTACGGATGGTCCGGCGCGGCGCTGCCGTAGAGCAAGTCACGGCCGACCTTGCGCAAGGTGCCGCTCTGGTTGCGCAGTTTCCATTTGATCTTCAGGCGCTGCCAGGCCGACGGGAACGGCTTGGCCCGCGGCACGTCGGTGCACAGGTCCACCAGGCGCTGGCTGAACGCCTCGCCGTGCTGGGAGAAGAAGTACGCCTGCATCGCATGGAAAAAGCGCTTTTCCGCGAAGTAGTGGTAGATGTGCTTGCGCGCCTCCACCACCGGACGCTTGCGCATGGCGTACGACAAGGCGATCTGCTCGATGGTGTGGATCTCGAAGCCGCCGGCGGTCCATTCGTCGATCAGGCGCACCGACTTCTCGAACAGCGCCGAGTCGCTGTCGGTGACCCCGCACAGGCCGCTGTTGTAGAGCTTGAAGCCGTTGTCGGGCGTCACGCCGTGGGCGCCGAGGTCGCGGGCGAGCTTGAGGTAGTCCTGGCGCTGGTGGACGTCTTTCCAGTCGTACTCGAAGCGGTCCATCACCGACTGGCCGGGGGTGATGTGCTGGAACAGCCGGTTGGGGTCGCTGGTGAACAGCGTGTCGGTGTCGACGAACAGGGTCTTCTGCGCCAGTTGCAGGCCGGCGGCGATCGCACAGGCCTTGCGCCGGTGGTGGTAGCCGTGGCTGCCTTGCCAGCGGGTCAGGGTCTGTTCGTCCAGCAGAATGGTTTCCACCGGCCAGCCGGCGTAGTCCTGCGGCCGGTCGGTGAGGATGCGGATCGCCGGGCGCTTGCCGTTCTTGGCCTGAGACAGGGCGGTGAGAATGCTGAACTTGGCTTCGCGCCGGTACACATCCTGGTTGCCGTAGATCAGGTAAAGCAGTTGGTGGCGGGTTTTCTTGACGGGTGTTGCCAGGGAATCGATACAGCTCATCCGGAACAAAGTCCTTGTCTCAAAACAGGCGACGGCCCCTCTGGGCAGCGCTTAGAACGGGGCCGGGCACTCGAAGCGCAAGCGCTCGCCGGACTGGGGGTGTGTGAAACTGAGCATGCTGGCGTGCAGGCACAGGCGCGGCCAGGCCGCGAGCGCTTGCGGATGGGCATAGAGCCCGTCACCGAGCAGCGGATGCCCGATGGACAGCATGTGCACGCGCAACTGGTGCGAACGGCCGGTGATCGGGGTCAGCTCGACGCGGCACCAGTCGCCGCAACGCTCCAGCACACGCCAGAAGGTCAGGGCGTGCTTGCCGAATTCGTGGTCCACCACATGGCGCGGCTTGGTCGGCGGGTCGTAGCGCAGGGGCAGGTCGATGCTGCCGCTGTCCAGTTCCGGCTGGCCCCAGCACAGGGCGGTGTAGGCCTTTTCGGTTTCCCGGTCATGGAACTGGCGCGACAGTTCGCGATGGGTGTCGGGGTCGCGGGCCAGCAGGATGATGCCGGACGTTTCCCAATCCAGCCGATGGACGATTCGCGCCTCCGGGTAGCCGTTTTCCTGCAGGCGGGTGATCAGGCAGTCCTTGTTGTCCTCGGCCCGGCCAGGCACCGAGAGCAGCAGGGTAGGCTTGTCCACCACCAGTATGGCGGCGTCCTGATGGATGATGCGGATGTTGGACAACGGCATTAAAACAGTCCCGTGACAAATGCCGACGGCGGCTCCAGGCCGTTCCATCGCTGGAAGGGCCTGGAGCCGCCGTCGTTCCCGCCAGGCCGGATCAGCGGTCCGGCAGGGTGATGTTGAGTTCCAGAATCGAGCAGCTGCCCTGGCTTTCCAGCGCCACGTGCACGTCGTCGTTGCCGATGTTGACGTACTTGCGGATCACTTCCACCAGTTCCTTCTGCAGGGACGGCAGGTAGTCGGGGGTGCTGCGCTGGCCACGTTCATGCGCCACGATGATCTGTAGACGCTCTTTCGCTACCGAGGCGGTGCTGGGCTTCTTGTTGGCACGAAAGAAGTCAAAAAGGTTCATTACCTACCTCCAAACAGACGCTCGAAGAATCCCTTCTTCTCGACATTGAGGAACCGGTGTTCTTTTTCCTTGCCCAGCAGGCGGTCGACGGTGTCGCTGTAGGCCTGGCCAGCATCGCTCTGGTCGTCGAGGATGACCGGGACGCCCTGGTTGGAGGCCTTGAGCACGGCCTGGGATTCCGGAATGACGCCCAGCAGCCGGACGGCGAGGATTTCCTTGACGTCTTCGACGCCGAGCATTTCGCCCTTCTCGACACGCTCCGGGTGGTAGCGGGTGATCAGCAGGTGTTCCTGGATCGGCTCTTCGCCTTTCTCGGCGCGGCGCGACTTGCTGGCCAGCAGGCCCAGCATGCGGTCGGAGTCGCGCACCGAGGAAACCTCGGGGTTGGTCACGACGATCGCTTCGTCAGCGAAGTACATGGCCAGGTGCGCGCCTTTCTCGATGCCCGCCGGGGAGTCGCAGACCACGAAGTCGAATTGGTCCTTGAGTTCCATCAGGACCTTTTCCACGCCTTCCTGGGTCAGCGCGTCCTTGTCACGGGTCTGGCTGGCGGCCAGCACGTATAGGTTCTCCAGGCGCTTGTCCTTGATCAGGGCTTGCTGCAGGTTGGCTTCGCCGTTGACCACGTTGACGAAGTCGTACACCACGCGACGCTCGCAACCCATGATCAGGTCGAGGTTACGCAGGCCCACGTCGAAGTCGACGATGACTGTTTTGTGCCCGCGCAGTGCGAGGCCGGTACCGATAGCGGCGCTGGTGGTGGTCTTACCCACACCACCCTTGCCGGATGTAACCACGAGTATCTTGGCCATGGTGTTTCACCCCTCAGGAAGAAGGACTGTTCAGCCCCTGAAAAACATCTCTTGAAAACTAATGCAGTCGGACAGCCTTGGCTGGAATTCGGCTTTTGGCCTTTTTCCTACTTCGTTTGAGCCGTTTTCGCTATGTTTCAGAGATGCTTGGAAAATGCGGCAGTATCCGTTAAAGCCGAATGATGTTCAACACGTCGCCCGACAGGCTGACCTGCACGCCGGCGCCCCACAGCGGGTCGCGGCGCAAATCTTCGGAAACCTTGTAATGGCCTGCGATGGAGATCAGTTCAGCGCTCAATTGCTGACAGAAAATCCTCGCTTTGGTGTCACCCTTGACGCCGGCCAGCGCACGTCCGCGCATCGGGCCGTATACATGGATGTTGCCGTCGGCGAGAAGTTCCGCCCCGGGGCTGACCGAGGAGACCACCACCAGATCGCCGCCCTGGGCGTAGATCTGCTGGCCGCCGCGTACTGGCGAGGTGATGACGCGGGTCGGCTTGACGGCCGGCTCCGGCGCCTTTTCCGGCGGCTTCTTCACCTCGGGCTCAGGCGCCTCCAGCGGCCGCTCGCGGGCGCCGGACGGCGGCAGCACCGGGATGTCGATGGCGATGGCGGCGGCGATGTCCTCGATGCGGCTGGCGCGGATCGCCAGGGTGCGCAGGCCGTGCTGGCGGCACACGCGCATCAGTCCCGGCAGGTCCACCGCGCCTTCGCTCGGCGGCAGTTTGTCCAGGGCCAGGACCAGCGGCGCGTTGCTGAAGAAGTTCGGGGCCTGGGCCACTTTGGCCGCCAGTTGCCGGTCGAGGCTGTCGAGGTCGTTGCGGGACAGCTCCAGCACGGTGATGGCCAGCATGCTGCCCTTCAACTGGAACACGGGATCCTGGTCTAGCGGTTCGGTTTGGCTCATGTCGGGATACAACGGCTTGTCACTAAAAGTGCCGAGACTTATAACGAGAACGCCGGCCAGCCGCAAGCCGGGTCGAACGATGTAGAATGCGCGGCCACTGCATTGACGGAAGCTTTAATGGATCGCCCGCGTTTTCGAACAGCATTTCTTTCTCCACGCTTCTGGCCGCTCTGGTGCGGCCTGGGGCTGTTGTGGCTGATCGTGCAGCTGCCTTACCCGGCCTTGCTGGCCATCGGTCGCTTTCTCGGCGCCGTGATGTATCGCCTGGCCGGCGACCGGCGGCGCATCGCCAAGCGCAACCTGGAACTGTGCTTCCCGGAAAAGTCCGCCGCCGAGCGCAAGCGCCTGCTCAAGGAGAACTTCGCCTCCACCGGCATCGCCTTCTTCGAGATGGCGATGAGCTGGTGGTGGTCGCGCGAGCGTCTGGCCAAACTGGCCCATGTCGAGGGGCTGGAGCACCTGCAGAAGGCCCAGCGCGAGGGCAAGGGCGTGATCCTGATGGCCGCGCACTTCACCACGCTTGAGATCGGCGCGGCGCTGCTCGGCCAGCAGCACACCATCGACGGCATGTACCGCGAGCACAAGAATGCGCTGTTCGATTTCGTCCAGCGCCGTGGCCGCGAGCGGCACAACCTCGATTCGCTGGCGGTGGAGCGCGACGACGTGCGCGGCATGCTCAAGCTTTTGCGTTCGGGCCGGGCGATCTGGTATGCACCGGATCAGGACTACGGCGCCAAGCAAAGCATTTTCGTGCCGCTGTTCGGCATCCAGGCCGCGACCGTCACCGCCACCACCAAGTTCGCCCGGCTGGGCAATGCGCTGGTGGTGCCGTTCACCCAGGAACGCCTGGCCGACGGCAGCGGCTACCGGCTGGTGATCCACGCGCCGCTGGAGGATTTCCCCGGCGAGACCGAAGAGGCCGACTGCATCCGCATCAACCAGTGGGTCGAAGGCGTGCTGCGCGATTGTCCCGAGCAATACCTGTGGGCGCACCGGCGCTTCAAGAGCCGTCCGCCGGGCGAGCCGAAGCTGTACGCCAAGCGCGGTTGATGTTCCCTTTCCCTTAAAGCACCACGGAGCGTTGCGATGAGCCCAGCTGAACCGGTCACAGGCTTGATTCTTTCCGGCGGCGGGGCTCGGGCGGCCTATCAGGTCGGGGTGCTGGCGGCCATCGCCGAACTGCTGCCGCCGGGGGCGGACAATCCGTTTCCGGTGATCGTCGGCACCTCCGCCGGGGCGATCAACGCGGTCAGCCTGGCCAGCGGCGCCAAGGATTTTCGCGCCGCCGTCGCGCGCCTGACCGAGTTCTGGCAAGGCTTTCGCAGCCACCGGGTGTTGCGCAGCGACTGGCCGGGCGTGATCCGCCAGGCCGCCCGGTTCGTGTTCCACAGCTTGCTGGGCCTGGGCCGGAGGGTGCCGGTGGCGCTGCTCAACAGTTCGCCGCTGCGCAAGCTGCTGCACGACAAGCTGCACATGCCCGGCATCGCCGAGTCCATCGCCAGCAAACAGCTGCATGCGGTGGCGGTGACGGCGTTCGGCTACGAGTCCGGCCAGGCCGTCACGTTCTATCAGGGCGGCGGCGCCATCGATGCGTGGCTGCGTCACCGGCGCATCGGCGTGCCGACCCAACTGTCGGTGGAGCACCTGCTGGCCAGCTCGGCGATCCCGCTGCTGTTCGCCCCGGTGAAGATCGGCGCCGAGTTCTTCGGCGACGGCGCGGTGCGGCAGTCGGCGCCGATCAGCCCGGCACTGCACCTGGGGGCGAGCCGGGTGCTGGTGGTGGGCGTGAGCGGCAACCCGCGCGGCTTCGACCCGCAGCAGCCGCTGGAGCGCACCTACACCGGCCAGCAGCCGACGCTGGCGCAGATCGGCGGGCACATGCTCAACAGCACGTTCATCGACAGCCTGGAAAGCGACATCGAACTGCTCCAGCGCCTGAACCAGTTCAGCCACCTGCTGCCGGACGGCACGCCGACCCGCGCGCTGGGCGCGGCGCCGGTGGACGTGCTGGTGATCTCGCCCAGTCAGCCGATCGACGAAATCGCGGCGCGGCACCGTCAGGAGCTGCCGGCGGCGTTGCGGCTGTTTTTGCGCGGGCCGGGTGCGACGAAGACCAGCGGGGCAGGGGTGCTGAGCTATCTGCTGTTCGAGGCGGGGTACTGCAGCGAGCTGATCGACCTGGGGCGGCGCGATGCGTTGGCCAAGCGCGATGAGCTGTGCCGGTTCCTGGGGATCGGCGAGGCGGTGGTGCCGGCCTGAGGCGTTCTCAGGTGCAGGGTTGAAGCCAAGCGCTGTGGGCGCTGGCTTGCCAGCGATGGCGGTGTGTCAGGCGGTGAAGCTGTCAGCTGTGCCGGCCTCATCGCCAGCAGGCTGGCTCCCACAGGGGATCTGGGTTGCATACCGAGGCTGCGGCCTCTGCAATGCCCTGCGGGAGCGAGCCTGCTCGCGAAGGCGCCCTGGCGGGCGCCCCGGAATCAGAAGTGGAACTTCACCAGGAAGCTGGTCACGTTCTGATTGGTGGTGAACGCACGGGTGTCGTCGATTCCGTACTTGTCTTTCCAGTAGTCGTACTCGACGCCCACGTACAGCTGTTTCTCGCCGAAGCTCAGCGCCTTGCCCAGGTCGTACTTGATCTGCGGGTTGAAGTGCAGGTTGGCGTGGTAGTCGCCCTTGGCGTTGGAGTCGTTGTCGACCACCCAGTCCATGAAACCGTCGATCAGCACGTCCGACTTGCCGACCGGAATGGTGTAGGACCAGACCGGGGTGATCTGCCAGACGTTGTCGCCGGCGCGCGGGCCTTCGGTGTGGCGCTGGTAGAAGTTCAGCTGGAAGTAGTCGAAGCCTGGGATCGCCAGGTCGAAGCCCGGGCCGATCAGGTAGGACTCGACGTCGCCTTCACCGAACTCGTAGGTCATCGCCAGCAGCACGTCCTTGACCGGGCCGAACTCGATCTTCTGGTCGAGGATCTTGCCCAGCGACAGGCGCGGGCTGAACTCGCCGTAGTAGGTGTTGTTGCCGACGCCGCCATCCGGCTTGCCGTTGTAGAAGATCTTGTCGATGAACAGGAAGTTGTCCCCGTACTTCCACGCATCGGCGTGCTCGAAGGTGACGGTCTGCTGAATGGCCGGGTTGACCTTGAAGTCTTTGCCGTAGAGGTAGGTCAGGCTGTTGTTCTGCCATTGCAGCAGGTCGCCGGCCATGGCCTGGCCGCCGGCCAGCAAGGATCCCGCGAGCATCAGGCTGGTGCAGGTGCGTTTCATTCGGTTGCTCCCAAAGTAGGTGTTCCACGTTATTTTTTTAAGGTCGGCGCTCTGGTGTGGCGCCTTTTTTCCGTTACCGCAAAATTCATCCGAACGGTCAGCTCCGCCGCTTGTGGCAGGTGCGTTCAGCAAGAGCTGCGCCAAGGTTTTCGGAAAGCAAAAAACGCCCGTCCGGCTGCTGAAAAACAGTCGGATGAACGTGTTTTCGGAATGCCTCGACACTGACCGGGGCCGGGATAAGTTGGCTTCTCGGTCAGGAATTAAATCCGGGCTTTTTTTTAGACCGAATTCAGGAGGCCGCGGAGAATACTGACTCGGCGGCCAGGCCTCAAGTGCCCCGCAACAGAGCACCGACGACAGGTAAGGGGCGCGGTTGCGGGCCATCTCAGAAGTGCACCTTCACCAGCAGGCTGGCGGTGTTCTGGTTGGTGTCGAAACTGTGGCTGCTTTCGACGCCGTACTTGTTCTTCCAGTAGCTGTACTCGGTGCCCACGTACAGTTGCTTTTCGCGCCAGCCGAGGGCCTTGCCCAGGTCGTACTTGATCTGCGGGTTGATGTGCAGATTGGCGTGGTAGGTGCCGCGCGCGTTCTCGTCGTTGTCCACCACCCAGTCGAGGTAGCCGTCGATCAGCACGTCGGAGTTGCCCACGGGAATGCTGTACGACCAGCCGGGCGTGATCTGCCAGACGCCGTCGCCGGGGCGCGGGCCTTCGGTCTGGCGGCGGTAGAAATTGAGGGTGAAATAGTTGAAGCCCGGCACCTTGAGGTCCAAGCCCGGGCCGATCAGGTAGGCCTCGCTGTCGCCTTCGCCGTATTCGTAGGTCATCGCCAGCAGCACGTCTTTCACCGGGCCGAACTCGATCCGCTTGTCGAAGATCTTGCCGAACGACAGGCGCGGGCTGAATTCGCCGTAGAACGCGTGGGGGCCTTTGTTGCGGTCTTCCTGGCCGTTGTAGAAGATCTTGTCGACGAACAGGAAGTTGTCGCCGTACTTCCATTTGTCGGCGTGCTCGAACGTCACCGTCTGCTGGATCGACGGGTTGATCGCGAAATTCTTGCCGTACAGGTAGCTCAGGCTATTGGTCTGCCACAGCAGCAGGTCGCCGGCCATGGCCTGGGTGGCGGCCATCAGGCCACCGCTCAACAGCAATCCGGATTGCGTGCGAATCATCTGGTGCTCCCTCTTGTTCTTGTTTTTCAGGCGCAGGGTTGCCCACCCTGTGGGGGAGGGCTTGCTCGCGAAAGCGCTGTGTCCGTCAGCGCTGATGGCGACTGGCACGGCCTCTTCGCGGGCAAGCCCGCTCCCACAGGTCTTGCGAAAATCCCGTCAATGCGGGTGAGCGTGGCAGTCGTTGATCGCGGCGCGTTCGGCGCCGCCGAGGATGTTGAACAGCAGGTTCAGCACCAGGGCGCTGAGGGTGGCCATGGCGATGCCGCTGTGGGTGATCGGACTCATCCACACCGGCAGGTGGGCGAAGAATTCCGGACGCACCACCGGGATCAGGCCCATGCCGATGCTCACCGCCACCAGCAGTTGGTTGCGACGGTCGCCGATGTCGGCTTCCTGCAGGATCTTGATCCCGGTGGCCGCTACCATGCCGAACATCGCGATGGCCGCGCCGCCCAGCACCGCCGGCGGAATCGACGCCACCAGGAACGCCGCCTTGGGCAGCAGGCTCAGCACGATCAGCAGGCCGCCGGCCATGATGGTCACCGAACGGCAACGCACGCCGGTCATCTGCACCAGGCCGATGTTCTGGGCGAACGAGGAATGGGTGAAGGTGTTGAAGAAGCCGGCGAAGAACGAGGCGGCGGCGTCGCACATCAGGCCGCGCCGCAGCCGGCGCGGGCAGACCTCTTCGCCGGTGATCTTGCCCAGCGCCAGGAACATGCCGGTGGACTCGACGAAGATGATCACCACCACCAGGCACATGGACAGGATCGGCGCCAGTTCGAACTTCGGCAGGCCGAAATGCAGCGGGGTGACGAACTGCACCCATGGCGCGTTGGCCATGCCGCTCAGGTCGACCATGCCGAGGGCGCCGCAGAGCACATAGCCCAGGCACATGCCGATCAGCACGGAGATGTTGACCCAGAAGCCGCGCATGAAGCGGTGGATCAGCAAAATGGCAGCCAGCACCAGGGCGGCGATGGCCAGGTAGACGGGGGAGCCGAACTGCGCCGCGGCGGCGCCGCCGCCGGCCCAGTTCACGGCCACGGGGAACAGCGAAAGGCCGATCGAGGTGATGACCGTGCCGGTCACCAGCGGCGGGAAGAAACGCACGACCTTGGACATGAACGGCGCGATGAGCATGCCGAAGAACCCGGCGGCGATGGTGGCGCCGAAGATCCCCTGCAGACCGATGCCGGGCATGCCGGCCATGGCGACCATGCTGCCGACGGCGGCGAAGCTGGCGCCCATCATCACCGGCATGCGGATGCCCATCGGGCCGATGCCCAGGGACTGGACGATGGTGGCGATGCCGGCGACCAGCAGGTCGGCGTTGATCAGGAAGGCGATTTCCTCGCGACTCAGGCCTGCGGCCTGTCCGATGATCAGCGGAACCGCGATGGCGCCGCCGTACATCAGCAGAACGTGTTGCAGACCGACCAGGATCAGTTGCAAAAGGGGCAATCGCTGAATGGCGGGTGCGTCGGGGATGCGCGCTTTGGACAGCTCGGACATGCAACACCTCGGATCTTTTTATTCTTGTGATGGGCCGCTGCCGGGTGGCTCACAGCGGTCCTCTTGCATCAGGCGGCCGCAGTGCGGCCATTCGCGGGCAAGCCCGCTCGCGCACAGGCAGTGCAAAAACCTGTGGGAGCTGGCTTGTCGGCGATGCTTTTGACGATTAGTTGGTCTGCGCTCCCTGGGCGATCCAGGCGCCGATCAGGTCACGCTCCTGCTGGGTCATCTGGGTGATGTTGCCCAGCGGCATGATCTGCGTGGTGATGGCCTGGGCCTGGATCCGCGCCGCGTTCTGGCGGATCTGCTCGGGGGTGTCGAACATCACGCCGGCAGGGGCTGCGCTGAACAGCGGGCTGGTCGGCTTGGCCGAGTGGCAGACCGCGCAACGTTCCTGGATCACGCTGTGCACCTTGTCGAACGCAGGGCCTGCGTTGGACGCCTGGGCCGGTGCGGCGGCAGGGGCTGCGGGTGCGGCCGGCTGCGCGGCCTCGGCCGGTTTGGCGCCGCCGCCCAACGCGGTTTCCGGCAGCGGCTGGTACTCGATCTTCGCCGGTGCCTTGGCCACGTCCGGGGCGGTCGGGGCGGTGGCGGGGCCGGTCACGTAGGCCAGGCTGATCATGCCCACCGCTGCCACCGGCAAGGTCCAGGCGAACTTGTGGCTGTCGTGGCGGGTGTTGAAGTAGTGGCGCACCAGCACCGCCAGCACCGCGATCCCGGCCAGGATCAGCCAGTTGTACTGGCTGCCGTAGGTGCTCGGGAAGTGGTTGCTGATCATGATGAACAGCACCGGCAGGGTGAAGTAGTTGTTGTGGCGCGATCGCAGCAGGCCCTTGGCCGGCTGGGCCGGATCCGGCGTGCTGTTCTCGTCTATCGCG
>NZ_JBIVHR010000067.1:0-32247 GCF_044749305.1 Pseudomonas sp. NPDC089534
CGGCGAACTGGCGGTGAACCGGGTGCTGGACAGCCTGGAACTGAAGGCCGACGCCACCCTTTGACCAGACGCAAGACCCTGTGGGAGCCAGCCTGCTGGCGATAACGGTGGGCCAGTCGAATGCGATGCTGGCTGACACGCCGCCATCGCCAGCAGGCTGGCTCCCACAGGGCTATGTGCGCAACACAGATGTGGTGGGGCAAAAGAGCACGTCCATTCAATTTTTCTTCATCCCGCCGGTTCATCATCCAGCCCAAGGTTTGATCAAGGGCTGTGTCATGAACGCTTCGCAACGGGATGAACAGGCGCAAGGCCTCGGCTTGCTGTTCCTGCGGGTGGCCGGCGGGCTGTTCCTGCTGTGGGTGCACGGCCTGCCCAAGCTGCTGCACTTCAGCGAGCAACTGCAGCTGATCGAAGATCCGTTCCGGCTCGGCCCCCACCTCACGCTGCTGTTGGCGATTTTCGCCGAAGTCGTCTGTCCGCTGCTGATCGTCGCCGGTGTCCTGGCGCGATTGGCCTGCTTGCCTATTCTGTTTGTGCTGCTGGTGGCGCTGCTGCTGGTGCACCCGCAATGGAGTGTGGCCGAGGGGCAGTTCGGCTGGCTGCTGCTGATCCTCTTTTCCACGGTGCTGATCGCAGGGCCAGGGCGGCTGGCGTTCGGTGCCCGTTTGCCCGGAGTGCTCCGTTATGCCTGAAACCCCATCCGCCAAGAAACCGGGCACCGATGAAGTGGTGACCCTGATCATCAAGCACCGGGTCAAGGCCGGCTTCGAACAGCCCTACGAAGCCTGGCTGCGCAACATCGTTGCCGTGGCGGGCCGCGAGGAAGGCCACCTGGGCGTGGACGTGATGCGCAGCCGCCAAGGGGGGCTGGCGCTGTTCACCTGCGTGCTGCGCTATTGCTCCACCGAAGCGATGCAGCGCTGGCTCGATTCGCCGCAGCGCCAGGCGCTGGTGGAGGAGGCCGCGCCGATGCTGGCCGACGGCGACCAGACCGAGGTCAACCCGGTCAACGAATTCTGGTTCGCGCCGCTGGCCGACGCCGCCTCGCCGCCGCCGCGCTGGAAACAGGCGGTGGTGACGCTGCTGGTGATCTTGCCGCACACCTTGCTGGTGCCGCTGATCTGGGGGCCGTTGCTCAAGCTCAACGCTTTTCTCTCCAACTATGTGGTGGCGACCTTCCTGATCACCCTGACCATCGTGCTGTCGGTGGTGTACGTGTGCATGCCCCGCGCCACGCGTCTGTTCGCGCCTTGGCTGGAGGCGGGCCGGGCCCGCGAGCACCACGAATCCAACGTCAATCCGCCGCGCTGAGGCGGGCGGGTTCCGATCCGTTTCACTTATGTCGAAGGAACTGCGATGAACGCCGATCTGATTCTGTTCAATGGCCAATTTCATACCGTAGACCGGGAAAACCCACGGGCCAGCGCCGTGGCGATCAAGGACGGGCGCTTCGTCGCCGTCGGCACCGATGCCCAAGCCATGGCGCACAAAGGGGCCGGCACCCAAGTGGTGGACCTCAAGGGCCGCTGCGTGATTCCTGGCCTCAACGATTCGCACCTGCACCTGATCCGCGGCGGCCTGAACTATAACCTCGAACTGCGCTGGGAAGGCGTGCCGTCCCTGGCCGATGCGCTGCGCATGCTCAAGGAGCAGGCCGACCGCACGCCGACCCCGCAATGGGTGCGGGTGGTGGGCGGCTGGAACGAATTCCAGTTCGCCGAAAAGCGCATGCCGACCCTCGAAGAACTCAACCAGGCCGCCCCGGACACCCCGGTGTTCGTGCTGCACCTGTACGACCGCGCGCTGCTCAACCGCGCCGCGTTGCGCGTGGCCGGCTACACCCGCGACACGCCGAACCCGCCGGGCGGCGAGATCGTGCGCGACGCCAACGGCAACCCGACCGGCATGCTGGTGGCCCGACCCAACGCGATGATCCTGTACTCGACCCTGGCCAAGGGGCCGAAGCTGCCGCTGGAGTACCAGGTCAACTCGACCCGCCAGTTCATGCGCGAGCTCAACCGCCTGGGCCTGACCAGCGCCATCGACGCCGGCGGCGGTTTCCAGAACTACCCCGACGACTATCAGGTGATCGAACAACTGGCCAAGGACGGTCAACTGACCGTGCGCATCGCCTACAACCTGTTCACCCAGAAGCCGAAGGAAGAGCTCACCGACTTCAAGAACTGGACCGGCAGCGTCAAGCTGCACCAGGGCGATGATTTCCTGCGGCACAACGGCGCCGGGGAGATGCTGGTGTTCTCGGCGGCGGACTTCGAAGACTTCCTCGAGCCGCGCCCGGACCTGCCGCAGACCATGGAGCAGGAACTGGAGCCGGTGGTGCGCCACCTGGTCGAGCAGCGCTGGCCGTTCCGCCTGCACGCCACCTACAACGAATCCATCAGCCGCATGCTGGACGTGTTCGAGAAGGTCAACCGCGACATCCCGTTCAACGGCCTGCCGTGGTTCTTCGATCATGCCGAGACCATCACCCCGCAGAACATCGAGCGGGTGAGGGCGCTGGGCGGCGGCATCGCGATCCAGGACCGCATGGCGTTCCAGGGCGAATACTTCGTCGACCGCTACGGCAAGCAGGCCGCCGAATCCACGCCGCCGATCAAGCGCATGCTGGCCGAAGGCGTGCCGGTGGGCGCCGGCACCGACGCGACCCGGGTGTCCAGCTACAACCCGTGGACCTCGCTGTACTGGATGGTCAGCGGCCGCACCGTCGGCGGGCTGGCGCTGTACGAAGAGGGCCTGCCCCGCGAGACCGCGCTGGAGCTGTTCACCCACGGCAGCGCCTGGTTCTCGTCCGAGCAAGGCAAGAAGGGCCGGATCAAGGTCGGGCAACTGGCGGACCTGGCGGCCCTCAGCGCGGACTTCTTCAGCGTCGAGGAAGAGGCCATCAAATGGATCGAATCGGTGCTGACCGTGGTCGGCGGCAAGATCGTCTACGGCGCCGGCGATTTCGACACGCTCGGCCCTGCCGGCCTGCCGGTGCTGCCGGACTGGTCGCCGGTGGCGAAGGTGCCTGGCCACTGGCGCCCGAACGCGCCGTTGCAGGCGCAGGTGCACCAGTGCAGCGGCCCGTGCGCCGTTCACACCCACAGCCATGAGAAGGCGCGGATGTCCAACGTGCCGGTGAGCGACTTCGCCGGCTTCTGGGGCGCGTTCGGCTGTTCCTGCTTCGCGTTCTGACCCTGACAACCCGGCGTCGGCCCACGGGCCGGCGCTGCCCGCAACAACCATCCACCGAGGAGTTTCACATGAGCAACGTTCCCTACAAACGCCTGAACAAAGACGATGCCGTAGTGCTGCTGGTCGACCACCAGACCGGCCTGATCTCGCTGGTGCAGGATTTCTCGCCCAACGAGTTCAAGAACAACGTGCTGGCCCTGGGCGACATCGCCAAGTTCTTCAAGCTGCCGACCATCCTCACCACCAGCTTCGACAGCGGCCCGAACGGCCCGATCGTGCCGGAGCTCAAGGCGCAGTTCCCGGACGCGCCGTTCATTGCCCGTCCTGGCCAGATCAATGCCTGGGACAACGAAGACTTCGTCAAGGCGATCAAGGCCACCGGCCGCAAGCAACTGATCATCGCCGGCGTGGTGACCGACGTGTGCGTGGCGTTCCCGACCCTGTCGGCCATCGCTGAAGGCTTCGAAGTGTTCGTGGTGACCGACGCTTCCGGCACCTTCAACACCACCGTGCAACAGGCCGCCTGGGCACGCATGTCGGCCGCCGGCGCGCACCTGCTGAACTGGTTCGCCGTGGCCTGCGAGCTGCAGGGCGACTGGCGCAACGACATGGAAGGCCTGGCCAACCTGCTGTCCGAGCGCCTGCCGAACTACCGCAACCTGATCAACAGCTACACCAAGTTCACCTCGAAGTAAGCGGCAACGAAAATGCCCGCCATTGGCGGGCATTTTTTTGTGTCGTTGAAACAGGAAAAACTGTGTGGCGAGGGAGCTTGCTCCCGCTCGGCGGCGCAGCCGTCGCCATCAGGCAGATCGGCAACCGCGAGGGGCCGCTGCGCAGCCCGGCGGGAGCAAGCTCCCTCGCCACGGTCAGTTGAGATGGGTCTTGAGTTCCGCCGCAGCCTGGCGCACCGCTGCCTTGACTTCCGGGATCTGGCTCAGCGGGTTGAGCAGGCCGAAGTCGTGGATCATCCCGTTGTAGCGCACCGACGTCACCGGCACGCCGGCCGCATCCAGGTGACGGGCGTAGCCTTCGCCTTCGTCGCGCAGCACGTCGAATTCGGCGGTCTGCACCAGCGCGGCGGGCAGGCCCTTGAGCTGGTCGGCGCTGGCGTTGAGCGGCGAGGCATGGATCTGCGCACGCTCGGCCGGGTTGGTGGTGTAGTTGTCCCAGAACCACTGCATCATGCCCTTGGTCAGGAAGTGGCCTTCGGCGAACTGGCGGTACGAGCCGTTATCGAACCCGGCATTGGTCACCGGCCACATCAGCAGTTGGAAGCGCAGGGCCGGGGTGTTCTCTTCCTTGGCCTTCAAAGCGACCACCGCCGCCATGTTGCCGCCGACGCTGTTGCCGGCCACCGCCAGGCGCTTGCCGTCCACGCCGATCTCCCGGCCGTGCTCGGCCACCCATTTCGTGGCGGCGTAGGCCTGGTTGATCGCGGTCGGGTAGTGGGCTTCCGGCGACGGCGTGTAATCGACGTACACCGCAACCGCACCGGAGCCGACCACCAGGTCGCGGATCAGGCGCTGGTGGGTCGGGAAGTCGCCCAGCACCCAACCGCCGCCGTGGAAGAACATGAACACCGGCAATTCGCCTTTGGCCTGGGCCGGGCGCACCACTTTCAGGTGGATCGTCTGGCCGTCGGCCTGGATCGCCTTGTCGCTGACTTCGACGCCGGACAGATCGACCTTCACCGAGGCCTGGGCGCCGGTCAGCACCGCACGGGCGTCTTTGGGGCTCAGTTGCTCCAGCGGCTTGCCGCCGCCGGCGGCGAGGGCGTCGAGGAACGCCTGGGTGTTGCGCTCGACGCCGGGGCTGCCGGCGGCGAACGCGTTGCCGATGGACAGGGCGAGGAGGGAGGCGGTGAGGGTGTGCTTGAGGCTCATGGTCAATTCCTTTTTCAATCGTTGGCGTTTTCTGTATGGGGATCGGGCTGCTGCGGCGCTGGGGTCCGGCCTCAGCAACACCGTGGACACAGATTATTGAAGTGCCAGGAAGTGAAAAAGCGGCTATAAAGCGTTTGACTGTCCACCATGGAGTGACAATGAACCCCTTTGAAGACATGCGTATCTTTTGCCAGGTCATGGACTCCGGCAGCTTCACGGCGGCGGCCGATCAGTTGGGCCTGTCCAAGCAGTTCGTCAGCCGCCGGCTGATGCAACTGGAAGAGCGCCTGGGCGTGCGCCTGCTCAACCGCTCGACCCGGCGCCTGGATGTCACGCCGCTGGGGCAGAGCTACTACGAATCGGCGCTGCGTCTGCTTGGCGAAGTGGAGCAGGTCGAGCAGGGCATCGCCGGGCAGACCGCCGAACCGCGCGGCACCCTTCGCCTCAGCGCGCCGCTGTCGTTTGCCGTGGCCCATTTGGGGTGCCTGTTGCCGCAGTTTCTGCAGCGCTACCGGGAGGTCACGGTGGAAGTGGACCTGAGCGACCGGCCGGTGGACCTGCTGGGCGAGGGCTACGACCTGGCGCTGCGCATCGGCGTGCTGGAGGACTCCACCCTGATCGCCCGGCGCATCGCGGCCATCGAGCGGGTGTATTGCGCGAGCCCCGCGTATCTGGCCGAGCGCGGCACGCCGCTCAAGCCTGAAGACCTGCATGGCCACGATTGCCTGCCGTACGGCCATGGCCGTTCGGTGCAGTGGCGGTTCAACGCGGGGCCGGGCAAGCCGCTGCTGGTGAATGTGGCGGGGCGGATGCGGGTCAACAACGGCGAGCTGCTGCGGGACGCGGCGGTGGCGGGGATGGGGATCACGTATCTGCCGACGTTCATTGTCGGCTCGGCGCTGAAGGACGGGCGGCTGGTGCCGGTGCTGGACGAGTTCCGGCCCGAGCCGCTGACGCTGTCGGCGGTGTACCCGCAGCACCGCCAGACGTCGCGGCCGGTGCAGGCGCTGATCGAGTTCCTGCGCGAGCGGCTGGATCCGGCGCATTGCGTGTTGTGAGCGGCCGCTGATGCCAGCAGTGCCGGTCTCATCGCTTGCAGGCAAGCTCCCACAGGGCTTAGCGGTGGCCGCAGATTCTGCATGTTCACTGCGCACTGTGTGGGAGCCAGCCTGCTGGCGATGGCGGTGGGGCAGGCACCGGTGATGTTGGGTGGGCAGGCCTTATCGCTGGCAAGTCGAATCGTCGCACCGCAGCTCCCACAGGTTTTGGTGGCGTACATGGATCTTGCGGACACCCGGGATACCTGTGGGAGCGGGCTTGCCCGCGATGGCGGTGGTTCAGGCAACAGAGATGTCGGCAGTGCCGGCCTCATCGCTGGCAAGCCAGCTCCCACAGGGTTTAGCGGTGGCCGCAGATTCTGCATGTTCACTGCGCACTGTGTGGGAGCCAGCCTGCTGGCGATGGCGGTGGGTCAGGCCGGCTCAGTTGGCGCGCTTGTCGTCGCCGGGTTCGCCGCCGACATGCACACCGCGGTCATCGCCGGGTTCGCCGGCGGCGTGCAGGCCATGGTCGTCGCCGACTTCACCGGCGCGGTGCACACCATGGTCATCGCCGACTTCGCCGGCGCGGTGCACACCATGGTCATCGCCGACTTCGCCGGCACGGTGCACGCCGTGATCGTCGCCGGGTTCGGCGTGGGTGCCGCTGCGGCCGGAGGAGGCCGAGTCGCCCGAATGGCCGGAGCCGTGGTCGCTGCCGCTGTGGCCACTGTTGCCGCCACTGCCGCTGCCGCCATGACTGCCGCCGTTGCCGCTGCCGCCGCTTCCTCCGTTGCCACCGCCGCCGCTGCCGCCATGGCCGCCACCGTTTCCGCCGCCACCACCGCCACTGCCTCCACCGCCGCCACTACCTCCGCCACCGCCGCTGCCTCCACCGCCACCACCACTTCCCCCTTCCTTGGCCTGAACGCTGGACACCCCGGACACGCTGTCCGGGATCAATACGGTGGATGCCGACAGAACCGCGCCGATGGCCATTGCGAGCATGAGCTTTTGAATGTGCATATCGTTCTCCGTCTTGTGGGTCTGGGTTGGGAACGTGGATGTGCGTTGTCGCTGGATCCGACCCGTTCCCGGGGTCAGTGGATGCTTGAGGCCAGTTCGAAGATCGGGATGTACATCAGGATCACGATCACGCCGATCAGCAGGCCGATGAACGTCATGAGCAGCGGTTCGAACAGGCGCACGAACCATTCGATCCAGCGGCTGATCTCCTCGTCGTAGAAATCGGCGCTGCGCTCCATCATCTGGCCCAGGTTGCCGGACTGCTCCCCGGCACGCAGCAGGCGCAGGGAGACGGGCGTCACCAGGCGGTTGAGCTCCAGCGCGGCGGACAGCGACTGGCCCTCGCGCACCCGCTCGCAGGCCTGATCCAAGCGCGTGCGCGAAGCCACGGTGAGCAGGCCGCGCACCATGCCCATGGCGGTCACCAGCGGGATCCCGCCTTGCAGCAGAATCCCCAGCGAGCGGTAGAAGCGCGCCAGCTCATACATGAAGATCCGCTGGTGCACGGCGGGCAGCCGCTCCACCAGCCGGTCCAGCGCCCGGCGAAACGCCGGCTGCTTCTGCAGCAGCGCAAGCGTCACGACCAGCGCGGCCAGGGCCCCGAAGAATTCGCCCTGGTGCGCGTGCAGGAACATCCCGCTGCCCATCAGGATCTGCGACAGCCACGGCAGGTTCGAGCCCAGCCCTTCGAACACCAGGCTGAAGCGCGGCACCACGTAGCCCATCAGGAACAGCACCACGCCGCCGCCCACCACCAGCAACAGCAACGGGTAGATCGAGGCACTGATGATCTTCTGCCGCACCTCGTCCATGCGCTGGCGGTAGCTGACGTAGCGGCCCAGCGCATCGCCCACCGCACCGGTCTTCTCGCTGGACTGCACCAGCGCCACGTACAGCGGCGGGAACACCGCCGACAACTGGCCCAGCGCCTGGGAGAAGGATTTGCCTTCGTACAGCAGGCGCACCAGCTCGCTGAGGGTCTTGCGCGCGGCGGGGGCGGTCTCTTTTTCCGCCAGGCTTTCCAGCGCGTCGATCAGCGGCAGGCCGGCGTTGAGCAGGGTGGTCAGCTCCTGGCTGAACAGCACCAGGTTGAACGTCTCGCGCTGGCGCAGGCGCAACGATCGCCAGTGCCGCTCGGCGTGCAGGCTGACCACGCGCAGGCCCTGATCTTCGGCGATGCGCCGCGCTTCGCTCTGGCCGGGCGCCTCGACGCTCAGCGACACCACCCCGGCCTTGCCCACCGCCTTCAGATGAAAACGCATGCTCGGTGCTCCGGTCATTGCCAGTTGGTGACTTCGGCGTTTTCGCCTTCGCCGCCGGGCTGGCCGTCCTTGCCCATGGACAGCAGGTCATACTCGGCGTTTTCGCCGGGATAGCGATAGGCGTAGGCGCGGCCCCACGGATCCAGCGGCAGTTTTTTCTGGATGTACGGGCCGGTCCACTTCGCTTCGTCGCTCGGGGCGGTCACCAGCGCCTGCAATCCCTGTTCGGTGGAGGGGTAGTGGCCGACCTCCAGCCGGTACAGGTCCAGCGCCTTGCTCAGGCCTTCGATCTGCGCCTTGGCGACCTTCACTTCGGAGCGGCCCAACTGGGCGAAGTACTTGGGCGCGACGATCCCGGCCAGCAGGCCGAGCACCACCAGCACCACCAGCAGTTCGAGCAGGGTGAAGCCGTGCTGGGCACGCGGTGACGAACGCAAACACCGTTTCATGATGACCTCCGTGGGCGGGCAGCCGGGTCGCTGCGAGGGCTTGCCTGACGGCTTATGCAATAGCCGTGCTCAGGCCCCGGACTTTGGCCGGGGCCCTTGTGCCACGGGCCTTGCGCAAGTCGGCACAGTGCTTGCGTAAGAGGGTTCCAGGACCGGTGAGTGGGGCATTTCCCCCAATTTTCAGCGCCGCTCCGGGGAGGCCCACCATGAAACCGTTCGCCACCGGATTGCTCGCCGCAGGACTGCTCGGCGGCCTGTTCCTGACCGCCGTCGCCCACGCCGATGTGTTCGTCTCCGTGGACGCCAAGGGCAGCTACGTGCTGTCCAACGTCCACCGCCCCGGACGCACCTACGAGCGGGTGATCCACGAACCCGGCAACACGCTGGCCGGCGCCGACCGGCAGCCGCAGATGATCGCCGCCCAGCCCTACGCGGAACTGGTGTCGGCGGCAGCCACGGCCAATCACCTGCCCGAAGCGCTGCTGCATGCGGTGATCAACGCCGAATCGAACTACAACCCCGGCGCCACCTCGCCCAAGGGCGCGGGCGGGCTGATGCAGTTGATGCCCGACACCGCACGGGAGCTGGGGGTGAAGGACGTCTACGACCCCAAGGCCAACATCCAGGGCGGCGCCCGTTACCTCAAGCGCCTGATGACCCTGTTCGACAACGACATCGCCCTCGCCGTGGCCGCGTACAACGCAGGGCCCGACGCGGTGCTCAGCCGCGGCCGGGTGATCCCGCCGTTCGCCGAAACCCAGCGTTACGTGCCCAGCGTCCTGCGTCAGTACCGGCGTCTTCAGGGGCTGGCGGACGATGCGCCGCTGTAGGCCGGCGCACCGGTCTTTCCCCAACTTCGGGGCAACGGGCGAGGCCCGGAAAACCGGGGAAACGGGTGGGGAATATTCCCCGGTTCTTCAAGTCGTTGCGGCAAGTGTTTGAGAAACAACCGATTTTTTTGTGGCACGCGGATTGCTCCCAAGGCTGTGTCGAGAATCATTCCCTGTGAGCACCCACTGCGAGGTCTGTGATCATGGTAGGCATCCACCACGCTCCGTCCCTGTTGAACTGGTTGCTGTTGCTGGCCTCGATGCTGAGCGTCGAACTGGCCAGCGCGGCGGTGCGCTGCGAGCGCAACCTGGTGGCCAACGTGGTGGCGTTCGATCAGCCGCTGATGTTCAACCGCCTGGGCGCGCAGAACGTCAACGGCATGATGTTCGCCCTGCGCCGGGACGTGGTCGACGACCGCAACGTGTCCCTGGCCCAGGGCGGCGCGGCGGTGCCCGGCAAGGTCTCGCTGCGCCCCGACAAGCGCCCGCGGCCGCTGGTGCTGCGGGTGGCGGCGGGGGACTGCCTGACCGTCAACCTGCAGAACCTGCTGGCGTACCAGGCCAACCCGAACCACCACTCCGTCGAGGGCGGTGAAGAAGAGGGCGAAGAGGCGCTGGAGAACGCCAACGCCGGCGAGGCCTTCAAGGCCGACGAGCAAGTGGCCGACCGGCATGTCGGGTTCCAGGTCAACGGCATGCAGGCGGTGAACGGCATCGACGACATCGCCTCGTTCACCGGCCGCAACGGCAACAGCCTGGTGGCCCCCGGCGCGAGCCGTTCCTACACCCTGTTCGCCGAGCGCGAAGGGGCCTTCGACGTCAGCAGCCGCGGCGCGACCTTCGGCGGCGAAGGGGCGGCCGGCAACAACGCCAACGGCCTGTTCGCCCAGGTGGTGGTCGTGCCCAAGGGCGGCCGCACCTACCGCAACACCGTCACCGAAGAAGAGATGCGCCTGGCCAGCACCGGCCGCACGCCGGCCGGCCACCCCGTCGTCGACTACCAGGCCCGTTACCCGCAGCGCGAACCCTGGCTGCGCGAAGGCAAGGCCGGGGCGCCGATCATCGCCATGGTCGACGGCAGCGAAATCATCTCCAGCGAAAGCGATGCCATCGTCATGGGCAGCAACCCCGACGGCAGCTTCCCGCCGGTCACTTATCCGCTGGAATCGGTGGGCAAGCGCAACCCGGCGCTGCCCAACCGGCTGGAGCCGTTCCGCGATTTCGCCGCGCAGTTCCAGGACGAGACCGCCGTCACCCAGGCCTTCCCGGCGTACTTCGCGGACCCGGTGATGGGCCATGTGCTGGAGCCGACCCGCGACTCCTTCATGATCAACTACGGGGCCGGCGGCATGGGCGCGGAAGTCATCGCCAACCGCCTGGGCGTGGGGCCGATGCACGATTGCCTGTCGTGCGCCTACGAAGAGTTCTTCCTGAGCTCGCACACCGTGGGCGACGTGGCGATGCTGGTGGACGTGCCGGCCAACGCCGGCCTTGAGAACATCGCCCCCGGCCAGACCCCGCGCGCCGATCAGGTGGGCGTGAAGGCGACCATGGCGCTGTACCCGTCGGAGCCGTCGAACGTCAATCACAGCTACATCGGTGACTTCGTCAAGTTCCGCAACACCCACAACGGCTACGAGCACCACATCTTCCACCTGCACGGCCACCAGTGGCTGTTCAACCCCAACGACGACAACTCCGACTACGTCGATGCCCAAGGCATCGGTCCGGGCGCCGGCTACACCTACGAAATCGCCAACGGCGGTTCGGGCAACCGCAACCGGGTGGCCGGGGACGCGATCTTCCACTGCCATTTCTATCCGCACTTCGCCCAGGGCATGTGGGCCATGTGGCGGGTGCACGACGTGTTCGAGGAAGGCACCAAGCTTGAGGTGTCGCAGCAGGGCGCCGACGGTTTCCACAGCGAACCCTATGCGCTGCGCAGCGGCAAACCGGCGGCCGGGGCACGGGCCTTGCCCGACGGCGAGATCATCGCCGGCACGCCGATCCCGGCGGTGGTGCCGCTGCCCGGCAAGGCCATGGCGCCGATGCCCGGCAAGGTCGTGGTGGTGCCGAAGGTCGGCGAGACCCTGGTCGCCGGCCACGACGATGACGACGAAGACGACGAAGACGACGAAGAAGCGGATGACGACGGGGATGGGCACCACGGCGGCAATGGCGCGGGCCAGGCGGTCGGGTCGCTGGCCCTGGTGGACCGCAGCGAGGCCAACCGCAACGCCGACGGCAGCCTGAAGAACCCCGGCTATCCGTTCTGGATCGGCGGCATGGAAAGCTCGGTGGGCCAGCGTCCGCCGACCCCGCCGCTGGACATGCTCGACGCCGCCTCCGCGCAGGCGCTCAAGGCCAGCGGCAAGGCGCTGTGGGCCAACCTCGACCCGAACCAGTCCGGCGGCTGGGACGGCGGCCTGCCGCGCCATGCGCTGGACGGCAAGTCCGCAGGCGGCGAGGCGCACACCGTGACCACCTCGCTGGACTTCTCCAAGGAAGTGGTGCGGGCCAAACCGATCTATCTGCCGGAGGAGGGCACCGAGGTCGAGCAGGCCGCCATGGCCTTCCACGCGAAAAAGGATCACCCAAGCTTTGCCTTGCTGCCCGGCAACCAGGTGGTGGCCAAGGCCTTCCGCACCAACGGCGCCTTGCCGGTGGCCGGTGCGCCGTACTACGAGCCGTGCATGGACGACCGCCAGAAGCGCCTGACCAGCAGCGCCGGCAGCGGCGAGTTCGCCAGCGGCGAGCGCCTCGACGGGCTGTCGTTCGTCGGCTCCTCGACCTTCACCGCCGACCGTCCGCGGGTCTACAAGGCCGCCAACATCCAGTTCGACGCGGTGTACAACAAGGTCGGCTACCACTTCCCGCAGGCGCGCATCCTGGCGCTGTGGGAGGACGCCTGGCCGGTGATCACCAAGCAGCGTCCGCCGGAGCCGCTGGTGATGCGCATGAACACCTTCGACTGCGTGCAGTACCAGCAGACCAACCTGGTGCCGGCGGTCTACGAGATGGACGACTATCAGGTGCGCACCCCGACCGACGTGATCGGCCAGCACATCCACCTGCCCAAGTGGGACCTGACCGCCGCCGACGGTTCCTCCAACGGCTGGAACTATGAGGACGGCGTGCTTTCCCCCGGCGCCGTGCAGGAGCGCGTGCACGCCATCCGCGCCTTCAACGGCTGCGAAGGCAGCGACCCGCGCGACGGCACCCCGGCCTGTCCGAAGGCCCGTGCGCATCCGTTCTTCGGCCAGTACGGGCGCAGCGACTGGCTGGGCGCGCGCACGGCGATGCAGCGCTGGTTCGTCGACCCGGTGGTGAACACCAAAGGCGTGGACCGCGGCCTGGGCACGATCTTCACCCACGACCACCTCGGCCCGTCGACCCATCAGCAGATCGGCCTGTACGCCACCGTGCTGGCCGAGCCCGCCGGCTCCACCTGGTTCCACGCCGAGACCGGCGAGCCGCTGTACAGCGGGGCGCGGCAGGATGGCGGGCCGACCTCGTGGCAAGCGGTGATCAACACCGGCGACCTCGACGGCGACGGCCTCAACGACAGCTTCCGCGAGTTCTTCCTGGAGTACAGCGACTTCCAGCACGCCTATGAAGCCGGCGTGTACGTGGGCGCCGGCCCCAACGGGATTCCCGATGCGCAGGCGTTCCCGGCCACCGCCGACAGCTTCCGCTTCGCGATCAACCCGCCGGTGCGCAACAACGCCGGCAACCTGCTCGAAGCGGTGGTCGAGGCCCGCGGCGGGATCAAGCCCGGCTGCCCGAGCCGGCCGTGCCCGCAGGCGATCTCGGTGGATGACCCCGGCATGTTCGTCGTCAACTACCGCAACGAGCCGCTGGCCCTGCGGGTGTTCGACCCGAACAAGGTCGGCCCCGACGGCAAGCGCGGCATGCAGGCCGACGGCCTGGGCGGCGACCTGGCGTACGCCATGCAGAGCCGCACCGACCGGGCGATCCCGGCGATGAACCTGGCGCCGAACCAGATCAACTCCGCCACCGGGCCCACCGGCGGCACCACGCTGTTCCCGCCGCACATCAACAAGGGCGGCGCCGAGCCCGGCGATCCGTTCACGCCGATGCTGCGCACCTACACCGGCGACAACGTGCGGCTGCGGGTGCACGCCGGCGGCCATGAGGAGGAGCACAACGTCACCCTGCACGGCGTGAAGTGGCTGCAGAGCGGTTCCGGGTTCGGCAACAGCTCGAACTCCGGCTGGCGCGCCTCGCAGATGGTCGGGATCTCCGAGCAGATGGGCTTCATTGCGCCGGTGTCGATGCTCTCCAGTTCCGCCGCCACCACCGGGGACTACCTGTACTCGATGGACGCCTCGATCGAAGGCTACTGGAACGGCATCTGGGGCGTGATGCGCAACTACACCGCCCAGCGCAACGACCTGTTCGCGCTGCCGAACAACCCCAAGCCCACCGGCATGCGCAACACCGTGGCGTTCGACGGCACCTGCCCGCGGATCAGCGCCAACCCCAACGGCATCGGCACCCGGCCCACCGTGCAGCGCAACTATGAGGTGGTCGCGGCGCTGGCCAACGACATCCTGCGCAACCCGCTGGCGCTGGCCGTCGGCGATCCGGCCGGGCTCGGCCAGCACGTCGGCGGGCCGCTGAACCCGGCCGGCGGCACGCTGGTGTTCAACTCGCGGCCGGTGAGCATCCCGCAGGTGACGGTGACCGACCCCGAGGACGGCGAGACGATCACGATCGGCGGGCAGAGCGGGCCGATCCATGACCCGACCGCGATCCTCTACGTGCGCAAGTCCGACCTCGATCCGGCCACCGGCAAGCTCAAGCCCGGCGTGCCTGTGGAGCCGCTGGTGCTGCGGGCGGCGGCCGGCGACTGCATCAGCATCACCCTGGAAAACCGCCTGCCGAGCGTGATGCCGGACCTGGCCCAGACCGCCATCCTGCAAGGCCTGGCCAAGCGCGACCGCAACGGCGGCGACGGCTCGACCACCTTCAACAACAAC
This sequence comes from Pseudomonas sp. NPDC089534, assembly GCF_044749305.1. Classification (NCBI taxonomy): domain Bacteria; kingdom Pseudomonadati; phylum Pseudomonadota; class Gammaproteobacteria; order Pseudomonadales; family Pseudomonadaceae; genus Pseudomonas; species Pseudomonas sp. NPDC089534. The sequence continues at coordinate 14,692 of NZ_JBIVHR010000067.1, forward strand.
CTGCTGCGGCCGTCCAGCCATGTGGGCCTGCATGCGCAGCTGCTGGCCTACGACATCACCAAGTCGGACGGCGTGAACGTCGGCGCCAACCCGATCCAGACGGTGCCGCCGCGCATCGGCAACAGCGGGGCGTACCCGACGCGCACCTATCAGTACTACGCCGGGCACCTGGAGCGCGAAGGCAAACCGGTGACGCAGTTGGGGCGCAACGTCGACAACATCAACGCCACGGCGGTGGAGTTCGGCGGCCTCAACTTCACCCCGGCGGACGTGATCAAGCAGCCGCAGAAAGGCTTGGGCGGGGCGATGAGCGTGCTGCCGATGGGCGCCACCTGGGTCGAGGACGCCCGCAAAGCGGCGGCCACGGTGACGGTGGCGGGGCAGACCGCCTACCGCGACTTCGCCATGGTCTGGCAGCGCGCCCTCAACCTGCGCTGGGCCAACGGCCGGCCGGTGGAAGGCATCGCCTCCGAAGGCCTGGGTGTGCCGAACGATCCGAAGGACAACGCCGGCATGGCCATCAACTACAAGGCCGAACCGATGTGGTACCGCTTCGGGCTGGCGCCGGACGCACCGTTCGGCCGCGCCGACGGCCACGGCTACGGCGACGTGCCGAACGCGCACATGGCCTACAGCAACGCGCTGGTGGGCGGCGATCCGCAGACGCCGGTGTTCTACGCCAAGCCGGGGCAGCCGTTCCGTACCCACATCCTGATGCCCACCGGCGGCAGCCGCGGCTCGACCTTCCAGCTCGACGGGCACCTGTGGTCGGTCAACCCGTTCCTGTCGGAGAAGAGCGATGTCGGCGGCTACCCGATGAACGCGCCTGGCGTGGGTTCGGTGAAGTTCGGCTACAACCCGATGTCGATGTACATCGGCGCCCGCGAGAGCGTGCTGCCGGCGGCGCACTTCAGCTTCATGCTGCCGAGCGCCGGGGGCAGCAACGCGATACCGGGGGATTACCTGTTCCGCGACAACGCCTCGTTCGGCAACACCGCCGGGCTGTGGGGCCTGCTGCGGGTGACCAACGAAACCGAGCCGGCGCCGACCGGGCAATAACGGCGGTGCACAGGTGGCTTTCTGTGGGAGCGAGCCTGCTCGCGATGGGCACGACGCGGGTCTGGATGGTGCGGTTACTGACGCCATCGCGGGCAAGCCCGCTCCCACAGGGGGCGGCGGTGGGCAGGTGGCTTTTCTGTGGGAGCGAGCCTGCTCGCGAAGGGCACGACGCGGATCTGGATGGTGCGGCAACTGGCGCCATCGCGGGCAAGCCCGCTCCCACAGGGGGCGGCGGTGAGCAGGGGGCTTTTCTGTGGGAGCGAGCCTGCTCGCGATGGGCACGACGCGGATCTGGATGGTGCGGCAACTGGCGTCATCGCGAGCAGGCTCGCTCCCACAGGGGGCGGTGGTGTGCAGGCGGTTGGGGTTGGGCCATGAATCGGAGGGAGTGCGGTATGGGCTGGATCATCAGAATCAGTGCGTGGGTGTTGGCGGTCGCCGGTGCGCTGGCGCAGGCCGGCGAGGTGCAGACCCTGGCGCGGGACGGGGTGAAGGTGGACTTCGCGCTGCGGCCGCTCGCTGAGGACGGCACCTTGCGCGAAGGCGGGTTCGCCGACGTGCAGTTCCGCATCGCCGACGCCGCCTCCGGCCAGCCGTTGTCCGGCGTGGCGCCGGGGGCGTGGATCGATCCGCAGGCCGTCGCCGCCGACCAGGCCCAGGGCCGCGACCGCAGCTGCAAGTCGCGGGTCGGGGTGTTCCTCAAGTCGAACATCGGCGCACGGCCGCTGCTCGATCTCAACAGCTATTTCGTGCTGGTGATGAACCGTGACGCCAGCCTCTCCGTGGTCGACCCGTCGGTGTCGGTGGGCGGCATCACCAGCACCCTGGCGCGGATCGAGCTGGCCGGGCCGCCGATGGATTGGGTCACGCCGAAGGACAACAAACAGGTGTTCGTGTCGATGCCGGCGGCGGGGCAGGTGGCGGTGATCGACAGCGAACGGTTCAAGGTGAGCGGTTCCGTCGCCGCCGGCAGCCAGCCAGTGCGGGTGGCGCTGCAACCGGACGAGCGTCTGCTGTGGGTCGGCAACAACGCGGCCAAGGCCGATGAGTCCGGCGTCACGGTGATCGACACCCAAAGCCTCAAACCGCTCAAGCACCTGGCGACCGGCCGCGGCCACCACGAAATCGCCTTCAGCAAGGACAGCCGCTTCGCGTTCGTCAGCAACCGCGACGACGGCACCTTGAGCGTCATCGACGTCGCCAGCCTCAGCCTGCTCAAACAGGTCAAGACCGGGGCCAGTCCGCTGTCGGTGGCCTATTCGCCGCTGTCCGGTGCGGTGTACGTGGCCGACGGCAAGGACGGCACCGTGACCGTGATCGACAGCGCCAGCCACGCGGTGCGGCGGGTGATCAAGCTGCAGCAGGGCCTGGGCCCGATGGGCTTCGGCGCCGACGGCCGCTTCGGCGTGGTGCTCAACACCGTGGAAAACCGCGCCACGGTGATCGACGCCGCCAACGACGCGGCGATCCATGACCTGGAGGTGTCCGCCGAGCCCTATCAAGTGGTGTTCACCCGGGCCTACGCCTACGTGCGCGGCCTGGCGTCGCCGAAGGTCACGATGATCAACCTGGCGTCCCTGGGCGAGGGGCGCCAGCCGATCAGCCAAGGGTTCGAGGCCGGTCCCCAGCCGCCGCGGCTGGCCGGGGACTTGCCGCTGGCGTCGAGCCTGGCGGTGGCGCGGGACGACAACGCGGTGTTCGTGGTCAACCCGGTGGACAACACCACCTATTTCTACGCCGAAGGCATGAACGCGCCGATGTCCGGCTACCCCAACCGGGGCCAGTCGGCCCGGGCCGCGCTGGTCGTCGACCGCAGCCTGCGCGAGGTGTCGCCGGGGCTGTACAGCGCGCGGGTCAAGCTGCCGGCGGCCGGGCGCTTCGACGTGGCGTTCCTGCTCAACCAGCCGAACCTCATTCATTGCTTCACCGCGCAGGTGGAGCCGGACAGCGCCCAGCCCCGGCACGCCGGAACGCCCAAGGTCGAGTTCCTGCTGGACAAGACCGCCGTGGCGCTCAACGCCCCCTACGTGGTGCGCTTTCGCATCGTGCAGGGCAAGCAGAACGCCGCACGCGCCGGGGTGAAGGACGTGCAGCTGCGCTACTTCCTCGCGCCCACCTCGCGCCCCCGCACGGTGGCGGCGCTGGAGGTCGCCGACGGGATCTACGAAGCCCCCGTGACCCTCGACCGCAGCGGCGCGTGGTACTTGCACGTGCGCGCCGCCTCGCTGGGCGCCGGCTTCGACGACAAGACCTTTGCCAGTGTCCGGGTGCAGCCCGGCAAGACTCAGTGACGAGGACGCCACCATGAAGCGATTCGCAACCCGCAGCCTGCTCGCCCTGTGCCTGCTGAGCGTCGGCATCCACCCGGCAAGCGCCCATTCGGCGGACGAGCACGCCGGCCACAAGGCGCCCGCCGCCAGCGCCCAGGAACACGCCCAGGTCAAGTTCGCCGACGTGCCCCTGGTGGACCAGAACGGCAAGACCGTGCACCTGGAGCAGGACCTGGTGCACAACAAGATCGTGGTCATGAGCTTCATCTACACCAGCTGCACCACGGTCTGCCCGGTGGTCTCGTCGATCATGGGCAAGGTGCAGAAGCAGCTCGGCGCCCGGGTCGGCGGCGAGGTGCAGTTGGTGTCGATCAGCATCGATCCGCAGCGCGACGACCCCAAGCGCCTGCAGGAATACGCCCGCACCTTCCAGCGGGGGCCGGGCTGGAGCTGGCTGACCGGCTCGCCAAGGTCCATCGACGCCACCCTCAAGGGCCTGGGCAGTTTCAGCGGTGACTTCAAGAACCATCAGCCGCTGATCCTCGTCGGCGACGGCAACAGCCGCCACTGGATGCGCTACTACGGCTTCACCGATCCGGCGCTGCTGGCCAAGGAAGTGGAGAAGCTCAGCGGCCTGCGCACCCACGCCAAACACACGGCCATCGCCATGGAGCAACAGCCATGAGAACCCTCGACTGGATCACCCTGACCGTGTGCTTCTGGATCTTCAGCCTGGTGGCATTCGCCCACGAGGGCCACGAACAGTCCGTCCCCGCCGTGGCCAGCGCCGCCCCGGCCAAAGGCACCCACGACGCGAAGACCTGGTTCACCGACACCCCGCTGACCGACCAGCACGGCCAGACCCAACGCTTCTACAGCGATGCCCTGCACAACCGCGTGGTGCTGCTCAACGTCATCTTCACCAGCTGCAACGACGCCTGCCCGCTGATCACCCGCAAGCTCAAGGAAGTGCGCGAACTGCTGGGCGACAAGGCCGACGGCGTCACCTTCATTTCCCTTACCAGTGACCCGCTGCGCGATACGCCGGCGGTGCTCAAGGCTTACACCTTGAAGCAGGGCGCCGATGACCCTCACTGGCTTTTTCTCACCGGCGACAAAGCGCAGATGGACCTGGTGCTCGGCCGCATCGGCCAGATCGTGCCGACCCCGGAGCAGCACTCCACCCAGCTGATCGTCGGCGATGTGGCCAACAAGCGTTGGAGCAAGATCCGCCCCGACGCCCCCGCAGCGGCCATCGCGCAGCGCTTGCAGCTGCTGACGATGCCCGTGGCCGGACGCTGAGGCCGGGCCATGAAAACCTTCCACGGGGTGAGTGCGGCGGCGAGCGGGAGCGGTGTCTGCGCCGGCATCGCTGTCGTGCGTGCGTCCGCCTTCGCGAGCAGGCTGGCTCCCACAGGAGGCGCGGTCGGGGCCGTGCGCGTGCTTGTCCTGGTGCTGCTCGCCGGCCTCAGCCTGAGCGCGGGCGCGCTGTCGCTGACCGACGAGGAAAGTGCTGGCAAGCGCCTGTACCGCGAAGGCCTGTCGGCCAGCGGCGAGCCGATCATGGCCCGGGTCGGCGCGGCGGATGTGCTGCTGCCGGCCACCAGCCTGCCGTGCGCCAACTGCCACGGCGCCGACGGCCTCGGCCGGCCCGAGGGCGGGGTGCGTCCGCCGGAGCTGAACTGGGCGCGGCTGACCAGCGCCTACGGCCAGCAGGTCAACGGCCGCCGCTATCCGGCCTACGACGACGGCAGCCTGGCGCGGGCGATCCAGCAGGGCCGTGACCCCGGCAACCATCGGCTGGATGCGAGCATGCCGCGCTTCCTGCTGTCGATGAGGGATCAGCGCAACCTCACCGCGTACCTCAAGCGTCTGGCCGACGAGCGCGATCCGGGGCTGGAGGCGGACACCCTGCACCTGGGCACCCTGTTGCCCAGCCAGGGCCCGCTGGCCGAAGAGGGCGCGACGGTGGCGGCGGTGCTCAACGGCAGCGTGGCGCGGATCAACGAGGCGGGCGGCATCCATGGCCGGCAATTGCGCTTGACCGTGGCCGACCCCGGCCCCGACCGCGCCAGCGCCGAACAGGCCCTGCAACGGCTGATCGACGACGAGCATGTGTTCGCCCTGATCGCCCCGCTGGCGCCGGCGCTGGACAGCGAACTGGCGCCGCGCCTGGAGCAGGCCGGCCTGCCGCTGATCGGGCCGCTGTCGCTGCAAGGCCCGATGCCGTCCAGCCCGCAGATCTTCGAACCGTTGCCGGGGCTGCGCGAGCAACTGATCGCGCTGGCCGACTACGCCACGGCCAGCTTGCGGGTGCTGCAGGGGCCGACGCTGATCGCCTACCCCGACGACCCCGGCCAGGCGCAGGCGGCCCAGGCCCTGGGCCGGTATCTGCAGAACCACGGCTGGCAGAAGGTGCAGTTGCAGGCCTACGACGCGGCCGCCGGTTCGGTGCCGCTGGGCTCGCGCTCGGTGTTCTACCTGGGCAGCGGCGGCGGGTTCAGCCGATTGGCCACCGGGTTGCAGAAGGCCGGGCAGGTGCCGTACCTGTTCGCCGCGTCGAGCCAGGTGGCCGGGGACCTGTTGCAGGTGCCGGACGGATTCTCGCGGCGGGTGTTCCTCGCCTATCCGTTCGTGCCCAGCGACTGGACCGCGGCCGGGCGCCTGGCGCTGACGCTGCTGCGCGAGCATCAGGGCCTCGGCGCCCAGCACGCGATCCTGCAGGTGGGCGCCTACGCCTCGATGCTGCTGCTCTGCGAAGGCATGAAGCAGGCCGGGCGTGACGCCAGCCGCGAGAAGCTGGTGGCGGCGCTGGAAGGCCTGCACGACTTCGACACCGGCCTGACCCCGCGCATCAGTTTCGGCCCCGGACGCCGGCTGGGGCTGAGCGGGGCCCATGTGGTGACGATCGATTTGCCCGACCAGCGCTTTTACCTGGTGGCGCCCTACAGACCTGTTGTCGACACACCCTGACCGGAGCGATGGATCATGAAGCTCAAGACGATGCTGTTGCTGTTCGCAGGCTGGCTCCCGGCGGCGTTCGCCAGTCAGGAACCGGTGGCCGCGCGGGTCAACGGTGAAGCGATTTCCGAGTTTCGCCTGGAGCGCTACTTCACCGAATACCTGGAAGACCAGGGCCGCGCCGTGGCGAGCATCCGCAACCCCAAGGCGTACAGGCAACTGCGTCAGGCGGCGTTGGAAACGCTGATCGACAAGGAGCTGCTCTGGCAGGAATCGCGCAAGCGCGGGGTGCAGGTCGATGAGCAAACCGTGCGGCAACAGGTCGAGCAGACCCGCCAGGCCATCGGCGGCACGGAGCGGTTCGCGCTGCGCCTGCAGGAGGCCGGCTTCGACGAGGCCTCGTTCACCGAGTACACCCGCCGCGAACTGGCGGCGCAACGGATGTTCGCCGAACTGACCCGGACCGACGCCCCGGACGAGCAAGAGGTGCGCGCCTTCTTCGAGGAACACCGCGCCGAGATGGGCACACCCGAGCAGGTGCAGGCCCGGCACATTCTGGTGAAGGTGGCGCGGGAGGCCGATTCCGCCACGGTCGAGGCGGCGCGTCTACGCTTGATGCAGATGCGCGAGGCGGTGGTGCGGGGCGAAAGCTTCGCCAGCGTCGCGCAAAAGGGCTCGCAAGACGCCACGGCCAGCCAGGGCGGGCAGTTGGGCTACTTCGCCCGCGGGCAGATGACGCCTGCGTTCGAGGCGGCGGCGTTTGCCTTGCGGCCCGGAGAACTCAGCGAAGCGGTGCGCTCGCCGTTCGGCTGGCATTTGATTGTTGTCGAGAACCACATGGAGGCGGCCGATGTCCCAGAGGAGCAAGGGCTTGAAACAGTCAGGGCATACCTTGCCCGACAGCGACAGACCCAGGCCCGTCGTCAGGCGCTCGCGCAATTGCGGGCGCAGAACAGGATCGAACGAATTGACGACGACTGAAGGTTCCCCCCCAATAGTGGGGAATGGCTTCGATGCCCATTCAGGTGCTTCCCCGTTTCTGGGGAACGGGGTACCGGGACGAGCGGGCATTTCCATTCAATTCAAGGACATGAAGACAGAAAATGACCGGCACCCGGCCTGGCATGAAGTGTGCGTTACCTCTGGCGAGGCGCACTCCATCAGGCCCGGCCCGAGGTTTCCACTGCCGGACCTGCGGTTTCAAGGAGTCCACCTTGGTTAACAAAGTACTGGTTGTCGAAGACGAACAGCAGTTGGCGGAGAACCTTCAGGTTTACCTGTCGACGCAGGGGCTGGACGTCCGGATTGCACATGACGGCGCGGACGGGATCGGCCAGGCCGAGACCTTCGCCCCCGATGTGATGGTGTTCGATTACCGCTTGCCCGATATGGAAGGCTTTGAGGTGCTCGACGCCGTCCGCCGGAACAGGACGTGTCATTTCGTGCTGATAACGGGTCACCCGACCGCTGAAGTCTGTGAGCGGGCGCGGCAACTGGGAGTCAGCCACATCCTGTTCAAGCCGTTCCCGTTGGCGGAACTGGCGCGGGCGATCTGTGACCTGCTGGGGATCGAGCGCAGCGCGAGACCCGGCGCGAACCCTTCCGAGGGGTTCGTCGAACGACGCCAGAGCAAGACCGAGAGCTTCCCGTTGCAGTTGTTCGATGGCAGTTGGGTGCTGGCGGATCGCCGACGAAGCAAGTCGGACGCCCTGGCACCGGATGACGATCAAATGCTCACCGGGGAGTAGTGGCGCGATCAGACGTTCCGGCACCCGCCGCAATGGCCTGCCGCGCCGACTGGGCCCCCGGCCCCGGGCGTTGGAGAGCAAGCCATGGATCGTCTGTCCGTTGTCGTCGAACCGCCGTTGGCCGAGCCGTTGCCGCAAGCGCAGGCCCCGGCGCGCTTCACCGGTGAGCAACTGGCCCAGGCCCGGACACGGGCCGCCGGCTCCGGGGAGCGGATGCTCGATGCCCTGGCCGCCCTCTGCGAACTGGCGCCCATGCCGTTCATCGCCAGCCTGGGCGCCACCCTGCATTACCCGGTGCTCGACACCGACAGCCTGTTCCAGGCCACCCCGGTGTTCGACCGGGTCACCCTCGCGCAATGCCTCAAACGTGAATTCATCCTGCTGCGCCACCGCGACGAAGTCATCGGCGTGTTCGCCGACCCCTTCGACGGCGCGCGCCTGGCCTGGATCGACGAATGCCTGCACGGCGCGCCGCTGTACCTGGTGCACGCCGACGACCTGAGCGCCTATCTGGCCCGCCACGAAGAAAGCTTCCACGCCGTGGAGTCGCTCAACGCCCAGGCCGACGCCGGCACCCAGACCGACACCCTGCAGAGCCTGTCCCTGACCAGCATCAGCGAAGACGCCAGCGTGGTGGTGAAGCTGGTCAACTCGACCCTCTACGATGCGCTGAAAATGCACGCCAGCGACATCCACCTCGGCACCACCGGCAACGGGCTGGTGATCAAGTACCGGATCGACGGCGTGCTCAACAACATCGGCAAGATCCAGGGCACCGAGTTCGCCGAGCAGGTGATTTCCCGGGTCAAGGTCATGGCCGAACTGGACATCGGCGAGAAGCGCGTGCCCCAGGACGGCCGCTTCAAGATCGGCATCAGCGGCCGGCAGATCGACTTCCGGGTGTCGATCATGCCGAGCATTTTCGGCGAGGACGCGGTGCTGCGGGTGCTGGACAAGCAGGACCTGGCCGACAAGGTCTGCGGCGTGCAGCTGCAGGCCCTGGGCTTCGAGGACGAGACCCTGCGCCAACTGCGCCGGCTGGCCGCCGAACCCTACGGCATGGTGCTGGTGACCGGCCCCACCGGCAGCGGCAAGACCACCACCCTCTACGCGATGATCACCGAGATCAACCACGGGGTGGACAAGATCATCACCATCGAAGACCCGGTGGAGTATCAGTTGCCGGGCGTGCTGCAGATCCCGGTCAACGAGAAGAAGGGCCTGACCTTCGCCCGCGGCCTGCGGTCGATCCTGCGCCACGACCCGGACAAGATCATGGTCGGCGAGATCCGCGACCCGGACACCGCGCAGATCGCCGTGCAGTCGGCGCTCACCGGGCACCTGGTGTTCACCACCATCCACGCCAACAACGTGTTCGACGTGATCGGCCGCTTCACCCAGATGGAAATCGACCCCTACAGCCTGGTCTCGGCGCTCAACGCGGTGCTGGCCCAGCGGCTGATCCGCCTGGTGTGCAGCGGTTGCAGCGCGCCGGCGACCCCGAGCGAAGAAGAACTGCGCGCCTCGGGCCTCGACCCGCACAAGGTCGGCCATTACCGCTTCGTCCACGGCAAGGGCTGCGGCCATTGCCGGGGCAGCGGCTACCGCGGGCGCACGGCGATCGCCGAACTGCTGCACCTGGACGACGAGCTGCGGCAGATGATCGTCGAACGCCAACCCATCACCCGGATCAAGGCCCTGGCCTGCGAGCGCGGTCTGCGCCTGTTGCGCGAATCGGCGCTGGAACTGGTGGAACACGGCCGCACCACGCTGGAGGAGATCAATCGTGTCACTTTTATCGCGTGAGCGTTTTGTCGCCGTGCTCGGCGCCAGCGGTGTGGGCCTGGGGCAGCGGCGGGGCAGCGAGACCCTGTGGCTGGGCAGCGTCGGCTACATCGACGAAGGCTTCCAGAGCTATGCGGTGGCGCTGGACACCCTCGACCGCCTGCTCGGCGAACACGCCAAGGCCGGCGCCGAACTGTGCGTGGTGGTCTCCGGGCACTTCAGCCGTTTCTGCCTGGTGCCGTGGAGCGAGCAGATCAGCACCCCCGAAGAACTGCGTGGCTTCGCCCAGCTGTGCTTCGAAGATCTGTTCGGCGCGCCGACCCAACCCTGGAGCCTGGTGCTGTCCGCCGAGCCTGCGGGCCACGACCGCATCGCCAGCGCCTTGCCGCAGGACCTGCTGGAACGTCTGCGCACGCTGGTGGCCGGGCGTGGCTTGCGCCTGCGTTCGGTGCAGCCGTACCTGATGACGGCGTTCAACCGCTTCGACCGCAGCCTCGACGCCGGCGACTTCCTGTTCGTGGTCGCCGAGCCGCAGCGCAGCGTGCTGCTGCTGGCCCGGGAGGGGCGCTGGGCGGCGGTGCGGTCGGTGGGCGGCAGCGACAGCGATGCGGCGCTGGCCGCGCTGGTGGGCCGCGAACGGCAATTGCAGGCCAGCGCCAGCGAGCGTCCGTTCAACGTCTACCTGCACGCCCCGGCGCGCCTCGATGCGCAGCCGGAGATCGACGGGGTGCAGGTGCGCACCCTGGAAGACGACGCGATGACCGTGCATGACGGCCTGTACGTCATGTCCCGGGCGGTGGCCTGACATGCGCGCCCTGAATCTGGACTTCCAGCCCCGTCCGCGTTCCGGCCCGTTGGGCTGGAGCCTGCTGGGCGGCGGCGCGCTGCTGGCGCTGGTGTGCTTCGGCGTGCAGCAACACCTCGGCGACCAGGCCGAACAACAGCAAGGCCACCTGCAGCACACCCAGCGCAAGCTCACCGGCGACAGCGGCGTGAAGGCCAGCCTGACCCCCGCCGAGACCCGCGAGCAGGCGCAGAACCTGGCCGAGATGCGCAAGGTGTCGCAGCAGCTGCGCCGCCCGTGGGAACGCCTGTTCGCCATGCTCGAAGCCATGCCCCGGGACGACATCGCCTTGCTCAGCCTGACCCCGGACGCACGCAAGGGCCAGGTGCGCATCAGCGCCGAGGCCCGGGACCTGCAGGCGATGCTGGATTTCCACAAGCGTCTGGAGGCCAGCGACGAGCTGTCGGACGTGTCGCTGCTGAGCCACGAAATCGTCGTGAAATCGCCGGAGCACCCGGTGCAGTTCAACCTGTCGGCGACCTGGGAGATGGGCGATGCGAATCCCTAGACTGATCGTCCACGAATACCTGCAAGGCCTCGGCGTGCCGGGCCTGGCCGGAGCGGCCCTGCTGCTGGTGGCGCTGGCCTGGGCCCTGGGCGGCCTGCTGCCGGGCTGGCAGTCGCTGCAACAGTTGAGCCGGCAGACCGAAGAGGCCACCGAGTACCTGGCCAAGGTCGAGGACGGCAGCATCGCGCCGCCGGTGGTGCCGCAGCGCCAGCTCGACGACTTCCGCAACAAGCTGCCGGCCCAGCCCCAGGCCACCGTCGCCATCGACCGCATCTACGCCCTGGCGGCCCAGGAGCGCATCACCCTGGCCCGCGGCGAATACGCCCTGGGCGTCGATCCCAAGACCCATCTGGCGCGCTACCAGATCCTGCTGCCGGTGCGCGGCAGCTACCCGCAGCTGCGCCGCTTCCTGCATGCCTTGCTCGGCCAATTGCCGGCGGTGGTGGTGGAGGACGTCGAGTTCCAGCGCAAGAAGATCGCCGACACCGACCTCACCGGCCGGATCCGTTTGACCCTTTACCTGTCGAGGTCGTGATGGACACCAAACGCATCGTCGGCTGGGTGGCGTTCTTCGGCGTGGCGGCGGCGCTGGCCTGGCTGCCGGAATACTTCGGCCCGAGCGAAGACGGCGAATCGGCCGACCTCGCGGTGGCCACTCCGGCCAAGACCGCTGGCCGGGGTGCGTCGCCCGCCGCTGGCGCGAAGGTCGACGCCGCGCCGATCAAGGACCTGGGGCCGGCCGGCGACCTGTTCGCCGCCCAGTCCTGGAAGCCTGCGCCGACCCTGGCCACGGTCACCGAACAACCCGTCAACCCGGCCACGGCGGTGCAAGCCCCGAGCCTGCCGCCGGTGCCGTTCCAGTTCGTCGGCCGGCTGCATGACCGCAGCGACCTGCAGGTGTTCCTGCAGGACGGCGAGAAAATCTACGTCGTGCGCAGCGGGGATGTGATCGACGACACCTGGAAGATCACCGGCATTTCCGACCTGGAACTGAGCCTGGTCTACCTGCCTTTGCATTTGTCGCAGACCTTGTCTGTGGGGAGTACGCAATGAACAGATCCCGTTTGCTGATGAGCCTGGGCCTGTGCGCCGGGCTGGCCGCGTGCAGCTCGGCCCAGGTGGCCAACAAGGAGGCCGCCGACCTCATCGACCAGGGCCAGTACGAGGCGGGCCTGGCCCGGATCGAGGAAGGCCTGCGGGAAAACCCCCGCGACACCGAGCTGCACCTGGCGCTCAACAGCGGCCGGGCCAAGGCCATCACCGCGTTGCTGACCTCCGGCGACACCGACCGTTCGCGGCGGGACTTCGCCTCGGCCCGCACCGCCTACAACCGGGTGCTGACCATCGAGCCGAACAACCGCCGCGCCCAGGACGCCCTGCGCCAGCTCGACTACCTGCGCAGCATGGACGAGAAGCTCGAACTGGCCCGCGGCGACCTGCGCCGGGGCGACATTTACGGCGCCGACCGCCAGGTCAAGCAGATCCTCGAACTCGACCCCACCAACGAAGGCGCGCTGGAGCTGCAAGGCAACATCCGCCTGGTGCAGAGCCGCAACGTCGTGCAGTACCCGCAGCTGCGCACCCGGCTCGACCGGCCGGTGACCCTGGAATTTCGCGAAGCCAACCTCAAGACCGTGTTCGAGGTGCTGTCCCAGGTCGCCGGCCTGAACTTCATCTTCGACAAGGATCTGCGCCCGGACCTGAAGGCCACGATCTTCGTGCGCGACGTGCGCATCGAAGACGCCGTGCAACTGCTGCTGCAGCAGAACCAGCTGCACCAGAAAGTGGTGAACGAAAACACCTTGCTGATCTACCCGGACTCGCCGCAGAAGCTCAAGGATTACCAGGAGCTGGTGATGCGCACGTTCTACCTGACCAGCATCGACGCCAACACCGCGCTGAACATGATCAAGACCATGCTCAAGACCCGCGACGTGTTCGTCGACGAGCGCCTCAACACCCTGACCATGCGCGACACCGAAGACGCGGTGCGCATGGCCGAGAAGCTCTTGCAGTCCCAGGACCAGTCCAACCCCGAAGTGGTGCTGGAGGTGGAGGTGATGGAAGTCGCCCGCCAGCGCATCCTCGACCTGGGCCTGCAATGGCCGAGCACCTTCGGCGTGGTCAACAGCGACGGCTCGCCGGTGACCCTGCTGGGGCAGCTCAAGGGCATCAACTCCGACCGCATCTCCATCGCGCCGTCGCCCCAGGCCAAGATCAACGCCCAGGACAACGACATCAACACCCTGGCCAGCCCCGTGATCCGCGTCAGCAACCGTGAGCAGGCGCGCATCCACATCGGCCAGCGGGTGCCGATCATCAGCGCCACCTCGGTGCCCTCGACCCAGGGCCCGGTGATCACCGAGAGCGTCACCTACCTCGACGTCGGCCTGAAGCTCGAAGTGCAGCCCACCGTGCACCTGAACAACGAAGTGGCGATCAAGATCGCGCTGGAGGTCAGCAACGCCACGCCGCTGGAGCCGACCCGCCAGGGCACGATCCCGGTGCAGGTCGACACCCGCAACGCCCAGACCTCGCTGCGCCTGCACGACGGCGAGACGCAGATCCTCGCCGGGCTGGTGCGCAACGACCACGGCGCCACCGGCAACAAGATCCCGGGCCTGGGTGACATTCCCGGCCTGGGCCGGCTGTTCGGCAGCAACAAGGACACCGTCGGCAAGTCGGAACTGGTGCTCTCCATCACCCCGCGCATCGTGCGCAACCTGCCGTACCAGAGCCCGTCGGACATGGAGTTCCCCACCGGCACCGAAACCAGCATGCACATCCAGGCGCCGGACCGCTCGATGCAGGCGGCCACCCCGGCGCCTTCCGCTCAGCCTCGTGCGCTGGGCGGGGCGGCGGTCGCCACCACCCGCGTCACCGTCGAGAAGCCTTGATCATGAACACCGAGCGCGGTTTCACCCTGATCGAAGTCGTGGTGACGCTGGCCCTGATCGGCCTGCTGGCGGGCATGGCCGCGCCCCTGACCGAGACCCTGGTGCGCCGGGGCAAGGAGCAGGAACTGCGCACCGCGCTGTACCAGATCCGCGACGGCATCGACGCCTACAAGCGCGCCTTCGACGCCGGCTACATCGAGAAGTCGCTCAACAGCAGCGGCTACCCGCCGAACCTCAAGGTGCTGGTGGACGGCGTGCGCGACGTGCGCAGCGCCAAGGGCGCCAAGTTCTACTTCCTGCGCCGCATCCCGCGTGACCCGCTGGTGCCGGCCAAGCGTGACGACGAAGGGGGTTGGGGCCTGCGCGCCTACAACAGTTCGGCCCAGAACCCGCGCGACGGCGAAGACGTGTTCGACGTCTACTCCAAGGCGCGGGGCAAGGGCCTCAACGGCATCGCCTACCGCGAGTGGTGAACCTCATGCGCCGGGAACAGGGCTTTACCTTGCTGGAACTGATGGTGGTGATGGCGATCATCGCGACCCTGATGACCATCGCCTTGCCGCGCTACTTCAACAGCCTCGAAGCCTCGAAGGAAACCACCCTGCGCCAGAGCCTGTCGGCCATGCGCGAGGCGCTGGACCACTACTACGGCGATACCGGGCGCTATCCCGACTCGATCGACCAACTGGTGGAACTGCGTTATCTGCGCAACGCGCCGCTCGACCCGATCACCGAGCGCAAGGACCAATGGGTGCTGGTCGCGCCGCCGGACGGCGTGGCGGGCGGCGTGGCCGACATCAAGAGCGGAGCCACCGGGAGGGCGCGTGATGGCAGCCAGTATTCGGAGTGGTGAGCGCGCGGGGCAGGGCGGGTTCACCTACCTGGGCGTGCTGTTCCTGATCGTGCTGATGGGCATGGGCCTGGCCAGTGCCGGCGAGCTGTGGTCGACGGTGTCGCGGCGCGACCGGGAGCAGCAATTGCTGTGGGTGGGCAGCCAGTACGCCCAGGCCTTGCGCAGCTACTACCGCAGTTCGCCGGGGCTGGCGCAGTACCCCAAGGAGCTGGCGGACCTGCTGCAGGACGAGCGCTTTCCCGAGCCCCGGCACCACCTGCGCCGGTTGTACCCGGACCCGGTGGGCGGCGGCGAATGGGCGCTGCAACGGGGCTTCGACGGGCGCATCACCGGGATCAACAGCCCCTCCACCGAGACGCCGCTCAAGCAGGCGGACTTCCCGGCGCAGTGGTCGGACTTCGAAGGCATGACCCGCTACTCGGACTGGCAGTTCGTCGCCGAAAAGGCCTTCCTCGACGGCACCAACGGCCCGGCCAAGAACCAGTCGGCCCTGCCGCAGGCGCTGCAGCCATGAACGGCCGGTTCTGCTGTGCGCTGATCCTCGCCCTGGCGGCGTGCTGCGCCCAGGCCGGCGAAGAAGACGAAATGATGGGCTTCATCGTCGACGACACGATCTCGCACATCGGCCACGACTTTTACTACCTGTTCAGCGAACGCCTGCGCGACACCAGCCCCATGGACTTCAACCTGGTGGTGCGCGAGCGGCCCGACGCGCGCTGGGGCAGCCTGGTGACCGTGGAATATCAGCAACGCCTGGTCTATCGGCGCTTCCTGCCGCCGAACACCGTGGAACTGAAGGACGAGGCCTACGAGGCCGCCGACTGGGTTCGACGCCAGGTTGTCCAGCGCAAGCTGGAGGCCTTGTTGCAGGACACCACCGACCTTGAGAAGGACGAACTATGAACACGACAACGTTCTCACGGCGCCGCGCACCCTGGATCGCAGGATGGCTGATCGGACTGGCCGGCTGCGCCGCCGTCCAGGCCACCGAACTGGTCTACACGCCGGTCAACCCGTCGTTCGGCGGCAACCCGCTCAACGGCACCTGGCTGCTCAACAACGCCCAGGCCCAGAACGACCACGACGATCCGGACCTCAAGCGCCGCACGACCGTGGCCGGCACCTCGGCGCTGGAGCGCTTCACCAGCCAATTGCAGTCACGGTTGCTGGGGCAACTGCTGGACAACATCTCCACCGGCAACACGGGGAGCCTGTCCACCGACGCATTCATCGTCAACGTCATCGACGACTCCGGGGCACTGAGCATTGAAGTGACCGACCGAGCGACCGGTGAGGTTTCGGAAATTCAGGTTAACGGCCTCAACCCATGACGGGATGAGCGTTCCGGGGAGTGCAGGACATGAAAAAAATAATAGCGCTAGGGCTGATGTTGGCGGCATTGCAAGGGTGTGGTCTGCGCGAGCCGATGCCGGCCGAGCAGGACACCGAAACCCCGACCCTGACCCCCAGGGCCTCGACCTACTACGACCTTCTGAAGATGCCGCGGCCCAAGGGTCGCCTGATGGCGGTGGTGTACGGCTTCCGTGACCAGACCGGACAGTACAAGCCGACCCCGGCCAGCTCGTTCTCCACCAGCGTCACCCAGGGCGCGGCGAGCATGCTGATGGACGCCCTGCAGGCCAGCGGCTGGTTCGTGGTGCTGGAGCGCGAAGGGCTGCAGAACCTGTTGACCGAGCGCAAGATCATCCGCGCCTCGCAGAAAAAGCCCAACACCCCGGTGAACATCCAGGGCGAACTGCCGCCGTTGCAGGCGGCGAACATGATGCTCGAAGGCGGGATCATCGCCTACGACACCAACGTGCGCAGCGGCGGGGAAGGGGCGCGCTACCTGGGGATCGACCTGTCCCGCGAGTACCGGGTCGACCAGGTGACCGTCAACCTGCGGGCGGTGGACGTGCGCAGCGGGCAGGTGCTGGCCAACGTGATGACCAGCAAGACCATCTACTCCGTGGGCCGCAGCGCCGGGGTGTTCAAGTTCATCGAGTTCAAGAAACTGCTGGAGGCCGAAGTCGGCTACACCACCAACGAGCCGGCGCAGCTCTGCGTGCTGTCGGCGATCGAGGCGGCGGTGGGGCACCTGCTGGCGCAGGGCATCGAACGGCGGTTGTGGCAGGTGGCGGGGGACAACTCGGCGCCTTCGCAGGACGAGACGCTGAACCGGTACCTGACGCAGAACAAGGTGGATCCGGAGGCGGAATGAGCTGGGGCTTGGCGGCTCTCGGTTCTCGGGTCGAGCGTTCGACCGTGAGGTCCAGCCTGGCCTCTGCCGAACCACACCATCCCCTGTGGGCGCAACGGTCTTGGCCTGGGTCAGCGGTGTCCGGACTGACGCCATCGCCAGCAGGCTGGCTCCCACAGGGACATGTGTGCACACCCCGGAACACTGTGGGAGCGGGCTTGCCCGCGATGACGGCCTGACAGCCGATCCACCTCTACCTGACTGCACCCGACCCTTGTGGGAGCCAGCCTGCTGGCGATGGCGGCCTGAAGGCCGATCCACCTCTACCTGACTGACTGCACCCGATCCCGTGTGGGAGCCAGCCTGCTGGCGATGGCGGCCTGACAGCCAACCCAGCTCTACCTGACTGCATCCGATCCCCTGTGGGAGCC
>NZ_JBIVHR010000068.1:0-32143 GCF_044749305.1 Pseudomonas sp. NPDC089534
ATCGCCGATGGTAGTGTGGGGTTTCCCCATGTGAGAGTAGGTCATCGTCAAGATTGAATTCCGAAGCCCCTGTCTGCATTCGCAGACAGGGGCTTTGTCGTTTGGGGTCTCACGTCGCCCAGAACGCCTCTGATCTCCCCTCCCTCGCACCCCTAAACACTGGGCTCAAAACCGCAGCCATGGGCTTGAGCACCATGGCTCGGGCGAGCCATGGCCACGCTGCTGCAGGTGATCGGCAGCAGCAACCACAGCCATAATCCACCGACGCGATGCGGTGCCTGCTTCATTCATGTACCAGGCCTGCCGTTTCGGATGCGCAGTCGGCACAGCGTCCACCCAATGCAACGGTGCAGCGAAACGGCAGAGGCACTCATGAAATTGACCCACAGAAACGACAAAGCCAGCCCCTGAACATCAGGGGCTGGCTTTTTTATGCACAGGTCCTGGGATTAGAACTGGTAGCTCACGGTGGCGGCGACATTCCGCTCTTCGCCCATGTAGCAGAAGTCCAGACTGGCGCAGGAGGCCACGTAGGATTCGTTGGTCAGATTGTTCGCATTCAGGCGTACATCAACGCCCTTCAGTCCGACCTTGCCCAGGTCATAGCCAATCGATGCATCGAACAGCGTGTAGGACGGCACCTTCAGGGTGTTTTCCGCATCGGCCCAGCTGTAGCCGACGTAGCGAACACCGCCACCCAGGCGCAGGCCTTCTAGCGCCGCGCTGTCGAACCTGTAATCAGCCCATGCCGAGGCCATGTGCCGCGGCGCCTGGGTCGGCGAATTGCCTTTGTTCTGGATCACATCGGTCGGGGTGCTGAGGGTGCTGATCATCGACTTCGAATACTCGATGTCGGTGAAGGTGTAGCTGCCGAGGACTTTGAGGCGATCGGTCAGTTGCATGTGGGCTTCAAGTTCCAGGCCTTGGGAGCGGACAGCCCCTACGGCCCGGTAGAAGTTTTCCTGCGGCAGCTTGGTCGCCAGGTTTTCCTGATCGATGCGGAACAGCGAAGCGGTGAACAGGTTGTCGGTGCCCGGCGGCTGATACTTCAGGCCGGCTTCCCACTGTTTGCCATCCGTCGGTGCCAGTGGACTGCCGGTGCTATCGGCGTAGGAGTTGGGATTGAACGACTCGGAATAGCTGATGTAGGGCGCCAGGCCGTTGTCGAACAGGTACAGCGCACCGACACGGCCGGTCAGCTTGGTGCGTTTGTCGCTGATTTCGGTGCCGACCGGACGAGCCGCTTCGGCGATCCGGTTTTCGTCCGAGGTCTCCACCCAATCCTGACGCAGGCCCAGGGAGAACCGCCACTTGTCCATCTCGATCAGGTCTTGCAGGTAAATGCCGGTCTGCTCCAGGCGGCGCAGGTAGCTCGTGTCACCGTACGGCGTGATCGCCGCGTTGCCGTAGACCGGATTGAATGCGTCGATCGGTGCCAGGCCGCCGCTGCTCCAATCCACTACGGTTTTGCGGCGTTGATAGTCGGCGCCCATCAGTACCGTGTGTCGGGTGGCGCCGGTGAAGAATTCCGCCTGCAGCATGTTGTCGACGATGAACGCATGCAGTCGCTCGTCGCCGCCGGTGTAGTAGCGGTTCAGTTCGTGGCTGGTCGGCGACGTCCAACCATAGGCATAGACCTGATCCATGTTCACTTTGGAGTCGAGGTAGCGGAAGTTCTGTCGGGCGGTGAAGACGTCGTTGAAGCGATGCTCGAATTGATAACCGAACGATTGCTGATCGCGGGAGTAGCCATCGATGCCCGGTTCGCCTTCGAAGAAGTGCGGCGAGATGCGGTTGCCGTTGCGCTGATGGAGTGTGCCGTCGGCCGGCACGCCGCCGTGGTAGCCGCCGTCCGGATCGTGTTGCAGGTAGGCCTGCAGGGTCAGCGAGGTGTCTTCGCTGAAATCGATACTGACGGTGGGAGCCAGGGCGTAGCGCTTTTCCTTGTTGTGGTCGAACTGCGTGTCGGACTGATCCGTCAAACCGATCAGACGATAGGCAATGCGCTTGTCGTCATCGACCGGACCGCTGAAGTCGAAACCGACTCCGCGCTGGCCTTGGGTTCCGACGGTGGCTTGCACCTGACGGTAGGCCTCGTGCAGCGGTTTCTTGCTGGTCAGCGCCACCAGGCCGCCCGGTGAACTGCGGCCGTACAGCACCGACGACGGGCCTTTGAGGATATCCACCCGTTCGAGGAAATATGGATCGACCTGCATGGTGCTGTAGGTGCCGCTGTCGCCCATGGACTTGAGGCCGTCGAGGTAGATGTTGTCCACCGAGCCGTCGTTGAAGCCGCGCATGGCCACGTAGTCGTACCGGTGCGTGGCGCCATAGGGGTTGGTCAGGACGCCGGGGGCATAGCGCATGGCCTGGGAGACGGTCTGCGAGCCCTGGTCGTCCATTTGCTCGCGGGTGACCACGGACACGCTTTGCGAGGTCTCCAGCAACGCGGTGCTGGTCTTGGTGGCGATCTGGCTATGGGTGGCGCTGTAGCCTTCCATGCTGCCCAGCGCGTTGCCGAGGGCGAAGCCTCTGATGTCGGTGGCCGGCAGGGCGAGCGCTTCGGTTTGCGCGGAGGGGCGCAGCACATAGCTGCTGCCGTCCTGGCTGAGCGCTTCCAGGCCCGAGCCGACGAGCAGGCGGCTCAGGGCCTGATCCGTCGAAAACTCGCCTTGCACGCCCGGCGACTGACGGCCCTGGATCTGCTGCGGCGTCATCGACAGGGTGATCCCGGCCTGGCGGGCGAACTGGTTGAGCGCATCGCCCAATGGTCCGGCCGCGATGCTGTAGCGATGGCGGCTGACCTGGCTGGCATCGGTTGCCTGACTAAGGCCCGGCAGCAGGCCGGCCCCCAGTGCGGCGGAAAACAGCGCGGCTCGGACGGCCTGGCGCAGCAGGCCTGATTCGACGGTGAAGTTCAGAGGGTTCTTACAGGTAACGCGCGCAGTCATTGTAGGTTTCCGTAGGAAGTCGCGGAGGCAGGGATGAAGTGCTTACTGACTAAGCCGGACTGGCCGCGAAAACCCGCCAAAAAACATTCAGGTGTAGCGTTCGAGCGTTACCCACCAGCGCGTGCGGTAGCGCACCTGCACCGGCAGGGTCTGCGGCAGGATCGCCAGCAGTTTGTCGGTGTCCTCCAGGCGGAACACGCCAGACAGGCGTAGATCCGCCACGTCCGACGCACAGGTCAGAAAACCCTGACGATATCGGCCGACCTCGGCGAGGAAATCTCCGAGGCGCATGTTGCGGGTGACGATCAGGCCGTCGACCCAGGCGCCGGCATCCATGTCCAGCGGCGGTGCCGGTCGCACCTGATGGCGGTCGATCAGATAGCTTTGCCCGGCCAGCACCTCGGTGCGTTGCGGAGAATGGATCGCCACGCGGCCGCTGGTGACGCTGAGGCGCGTGCAGTCGCCTTCCTGGCGCAGGATGAACCGAGCCTTGAGCGGCTCATAGGTTCCGTGGCGGCTTTGCACACGCAGGGGGCGGTCGAACGGTGCGCCTTCGTCGGCACCGCCGCAGGTGACGATGATTTCGCCGCGGGTCAGTTTGATCAGCCGTTGTTGTGCGGTGTAGTCCAGATCCACGCTGCTGGCGGTGTTGAGTTCGATCCGGGTGCCGTCGGGCAACTGGAAGCCGCGGCGCTCGCCGGTGACGGTGGCGTAGTCGGCGCTCCACTGCTGCCAGGCTTGGGTGTCTTTGGCCAGCCACGCGGCGGAACCCATCAATACAGCGCCGGACAACAGTTTCAGGGCCCGACGGCGATCCAGCCCCTGGACGCTGTTCTCCAGTGTGTTGAAGGCGACCTGCGCCCCAGGCACGCTGTGCAGGTTGTGGGACAGTTCAGCTTGCAGCGACTGCACCCGCTGCCAGGCCAGTTCATGGTCGTGGTGTTCCGCGCGCCATTGTTCGCACTGGCGGCTCAAGTGTGAGTTGCCGCGGTTGTTGCGCAGCCGCAGCAGCCAGTGAATGGCTTGTCTGACCACTTGCTGCGGCGGTTCGGCGTGACGGCTGAGCGAAAGGTTATCCACAGGCATCAGCTTTCGTAGCGCAACACATAGCAGTGATACAGCGCGTCGGCGACGTAACGCTCCACCGAACGCAATGACAGGCCCGTCTGTTCGGCGATCTGCTTGTGGGTCAATCCTTCGCACTGGGCCAGCAGAAACGCCTGACGCACTTTCGGCTTAAGGCCTTCAAGCATACGGGCAATGCTTTCGAGCAGTTCGATCACCAGCGCACGGGCTTCGGCGCCGGGCGTTTCGGCTGCGGGCAGGTGCGCGAGGCTCTCCAGATAGGCCCGTTCGATCTCTTCGCGGCGCCAGTGGTCGATCACCAGGCCGCGGGCGATGGTGCGCAGAAAGGCGCGCGGGGCTTTCGGCTCCAGGCGTTCGGTGCGTTGCAGCAGGCGGATGAAGGTGTCCTGGGCCAGATCCGCCGCGTCCGCCGCATTGCCCAGCCGTGAGCGCAGCCACGTGTTGAGCCAGCCATGATGACGGCTGTAGAGCGCCTGTACTGCGAACTGAGGTGAGGACATGAACGCGGAAGTCCGGAACGTCACAAATGATAATTACTCGCATTGTCTTCAAGGGTTACAAAATTTGCAACCGCCACTCGAACAGCGTCCATGAAAACCGCTAGGTCGAACTCTCCGGCGTGCCGCTTGGCGGGAATCTGGCCGATATGCCGTCCATTTCATACAAAACCCTAAGTTTTCTCCGAGCCGTGCCGACAGACTGGTGAGACATGCGTGCACCAAAGTAGAGCAGCCACTAGAACGTTGCCTGCCCACTCATGGAAATTGGAGTTACATGGAATGTTGCATCTGGAACGCATCCCCACTTTTGGCATAAGAAGTCCCATGAAATGAATCTCAAGTTCAGCCATAAAATCCTGTTGGCCGCCTCGGGCGTCGTGGTTCTGGCGTTCGCGCTGTTCACCCTCTACAACGACTACCTGCAGCGAAACACCATTCGCCAGAACCTCCAGTCCTCCGTGCAGCAGGCCGGCGACCTGACCGCCAGCAGCGTGCAGAACTGGATGAGCGGGCGGATCCTGGTGCTGGAGAACCTCGCTCAGAACGTCGCCCACCAAGGCAAGAACGCCGACTTCCCGGGCCTGGTCGATCAACCGGCCTTCACCTCGAACTTCCAGTTCACCTACGTCGGCCAGGCCAACGGTGTGTTCACCCAGCGCCCGGACGCCAAGATGCCGGACGGCTACGATCCGCGTCAGCGTCCTTGGTACAAACAGGCGGTCGCTGCCGACAAGACCATGCTGACCCCGCCGTACATGGCCGCCGTCGGCGGTCTGGTGGTGACCATCGCCATGCCGGTGAAGAAGAACGGCGAGCTGCTCGGCGTGGTCGGCGGCGACCTGAGCCTGGAAACCCTGGTGAAGATCATCAACTCGGTGGACTTCGGCGGCATCGGCCACGCCTTCCTGGTCAGCGCCGACGGTCAGGTGATCGTCAGCCCGGACAAGGATCAGGTGATGAAAAACCTGAAGGACATCTACCCGAACTCCAGCGTGCGCATCGAGAAGGGCAACCAGAACGTGGTGCTCAACGGCCAGGAGCGCATCCTGTCGTTCACCCCGGTCAGCGGTCTGCCGAATGCCGAGTGGTACATCGGTCTGTCGATCGACCGGGACAAGGCCTACGCCGCCCTCGGCCAATTCCGCACCTCGGCGCTGATCGCGATGTTCATTGCGGTGGCGGCGATTGCCGTGCTGCTGAGCCTGCTGATCAACGTGCTGATGCGTCCGCTGATCACCATGGGCCGTGCGATGCAGGACATCGCCCAGGGTGAGGGCGACCTGACCCGCCGCCTGGTGGTGGAGAGCAAGGACGAGTTCGGCGAGCTGGGCAGCTCGTTCAACCAGTTCGTGGAGCGGATCCACGCGTCGATTTCCGAGGTCTCCTCGGCGACCCGCCATGTGCATGACCTGTCGCAGCGGGTGATGACCGCGTCCAATGCGTCGATCGTCGGCTCCGACGAGCAGAGCGCCCGCACCAACAGCGTGGCTGCGGCGATCAACCAGTTGGGTGCCGCGACCCAGGAGATCGCCCGCAACGCCGCCGACGCTTCGCAGCACGCCAGCGGCGCCAGCGAGCAGGCCGACGACGGCCGTCAGGTGGTCGAGCAGACCATCCAGGCCATGACCGAGCTGTCGCAGAAGATCAGCCTGTCGTGCGAGCAGATCGAAACCCTGAACGCCAGCACCGACAACATCGGCCACATCCTCGACGTGATCAAGGGCATCTCCCAGCAGACCAACCTGCTGGCGCTCAACGCGGCGATCGAGGCGGCCCGCGCCGGCGAGGCCGGACGCGGTTTCGCGGTGGTGGCGGACGAGGTGCGCAACCTCGCCCACCGCACCCAGGAGTCGGCGGAAGAGATCCACAAGATGATCACCTCGCTGCAGGTCGGTTCGCGCGAAGCGGTCAGCACCATGAACGCCAGTCAGGCGTCCAGCGAGCAGAGCGTGGAGGTGGCGAACCAGGCCGGCCTGCGGCTGGTCAGCGTGACCAAGCGCATCGGCGAGATCGACGGCATGAACCAGTCGGTGGCTGCGGCGACCGAAGAGCAGACCGCCGTGGTGGAAACCATCAACATCGACGTCAACCAGATCAACCTGCTGAACCAGCAGAGCGTGGCCAACCTCAACGAAACGCTGAAGGATTGCGATGCACTGTCGCAGCAGGCCAACCGGCTGAAGCAACTGGTGGACAGCTTCAAGATCTGATTGCCCGGAGCTACCGGCCAATCGCGAGCAAGCCCGCTCCCACACGGGATCTGTGCCATACGCACAGTCTCTGTGGAAGCGGGCTTGCCCGCGAAAGCGGCGGTTCAGTCACCGCCGCCATGAAGCCTTACGCAAACAGCTTCAACACATTCCCCATCGCGTCATCGGCGAACCCCTGCACGAAGTCCTTGAACCCCGGCAGCGCCTCGGCGCCACCTGAAGCGGGTTCGGCGATGATCGTCCAGGTCGCCCGCGCCTTGCCCTCTCCCAGCGACTCCACGTTCATCGCCGCCCACAGATTGGCCACGCCCAGGGTGTTGTAGATGGTCGTCCAGGTCATGCTCCGCGCCTGCTCGTCGCGGGAGTTGAGCTGTTCGACCACCACATTGCCGTCCTTGAAGAATTTCTTGCGCAGCGAAGACACGCCTTCGCCGGTCATCTCGATGTGCGACAGCGCCGGGATGAAGCGGTGGAAACCGGCGAAGTCGCCGACCACCGCCCATACCTGCGCGGCGTCCGCCGGCACGTTCACCGAGGACACGACGTGGCAGCCGTGCGGATTCTTGATCAGGGTGTCGGGTTGCAGTGTGCTCATGGTGTTGCTCCTTGCTGTTGGGATGATTCAGATGAAATTGATTTCTTTGAGGTAATCGCAGCCGCGCCGCAGCAGCGCCGGTGACTTTTCCGGGTAGCGCGCGCCCATCTGCCGCACGCCGGCCTGGGCGTTGGCGTGGCCGATCAGGGAGATGTCGCCGATGTCTTCCTCGAAGCCGTTGAGGTAGAAGCCGAGCACGCCGAACAGCGCGTTGTCGGCATCGACCCGGCCCAGTTGCCGCTGCCAGTCGGCGACGCTGACCAGCGAGAACTCGCGGCCGGTTTCACGGAACGACGCCACGTAGGCGTCCCAGCTCAGCGGCTCGGGGTTGTGCAGGTTGAACACCGCGCGTCCGGCCGAATGGCGGCTGGCGTGGAAGGCGATGAAGCGGGCGAGGAAGTCCACCGGCATCAGGTCGAAGTTGAGCGCGAAGGCCGGCACCTGGCCCAGCTGGATCGAGCCTTTGAGCATCAGCATCAACCGGTTCTTGTGCGGCTGGCAGACGCCGCTTTGGCTGTTGAAGCTGATGTTGCCGGGGCGGTACAGGTTGACCCGCACCCCACGCTCCCGCGCCCGTTCGAGCAGGCGCTCGCCGACCCACTTGGACAGGTTGTAGCCGTTGCGGATGTAGATCGGCGGGGTGGGCGCAGCGGGCAGCTCCAGCACCCGGCCTTCGGCGTCGACCGTGCTGGAGGCCGACAGGGTCGAGACGAAATTGAACACCTTCTTGCTGTGCCCTTCGCAGAGCCGGAGCAATTGGAAGATCGGTTCGATGTTGTCCGCCGCCAGCGACTCGTAGTCGAGCACGTGATTGACGTTGGCGGCGTTGTGCACCAGGGCGCCGAACTCGCGGTCGAGCCGTCGGTAGTCCTCGTCGGCCAGCCCCAGCTGCGGTCGCGTGATGTCCGCCGCATACACCCGCACCCGGCTCAGGTCCAGGTGTTCGAGCCGGTTCTCCCGCAGCGCCTGGGCAAAGCGTTGCGCCGCCGTCTGCCCGTCGCCGTCGCGCACCAGGCAGGCCACTTCGCTGGCCCCCCAGCCCAGCAGCGCCTCGACGATGTGCACGCCGACAAAGCTGTTGGCGCCGGTGACGATCACCTTATGCACATCGCCCATGCGGCTGATCGGCAGGGGCTCGATGTCCAGCGCGCGTTCGGCGTCGGCCATGGCCTGGGCGCTGAGCACGGCGCTGTCGTCCGTGCCGCGCACCAGGGTGGCGAGCTTGGCGATGGTCGGCCGTTCGATGAAGCGGTTGATCGAGATGCTGCGGCCGAACTCCTCGCGCAGGCGCAGCAGCATGCGCGACAGCAGGATCGAGTGGCCGCCGAGGTTGAAGAAGCTCTCGTCGGTGGAAATGTCGCCGGCCGGCAGTTCCAGCAGTTCGGCCCAGATCTCCAGCAGCAGCGCTTCGTCGGCGTTGGCCGGCAGGCATTTCGGGCCGCTGTCCTGGACGCTCACCGGCAGCTCCAGCAGCGTCTTGCGGTCGACCTTGCCGTTGCTGGCGAAGGGCATGTCCGGCAGTTCAGTCCAGGCCGCCGGTTGCATGTAGTCCGGCAGGAACTGCCGGGCGTGGGCCTTGAGCGCTTCGCGGGCCTCGCCCGGCCGCTGCTCCTGCGGCTGGGCGAGAAAGGCCAGGATCCGCCGTTGGCTGTCGATCACCACCGCCACCTGGCGGTACAGCCGGCTTTCGCGCAGGCAGCGTTCGATCTCCTCCGGCTCGACCCGGAAGCCTCGGATCTTCACCTGATTGTCGCGGCGCCCGCACAGCTCGATGCCGTGTTCACCCCATTTGGCCATGTCGCCGCTGCGGTAGGCGCGCAGTGTCCGGCCGTCCGGCAGCGCCAGCGTCAGGTAGCGTTCGGCGGTCTGCTGCGGGTTGTTCAGGTAGCCCAGGCAGACGCCGGGGCCGACGATGAACAGCTCGCCGACGGTCTGTTCCTCCACCGGTTGCAGGTCGTCATCGAGGATCAGCACCTGACTGTTGGCGATCGGCCTGCCGAGGGTGCGGTTGCTGTCTCCCGGTTGCAGCGGCCGCGCCGTGATCAGCACCGTGGCTTCGGTGGGGCCGTAGAGATTGTGCAGCGTGCCCTGGCGGGTCAGTTGCTCGATCACGAACGGCTCGCAGACGTCACCCCCGGTCATGATCTGCCCGACGCCTTGCAACTGCTCCAACGGCAGGATGCTCAGCAGCGCCGGCGGCAGGAACGCGTGGCTCAGCTGCCGGCGGCGGATCAGCGCCACCAGTTGCAGCGGATCGCGGCGCTGGGTGTCGTCGGGCACCACCAGTTCGGCGCCTTCGAGCAGGGTCGGGAAAATGTCGATCAGCGACGAGTCGAAACTCAGCGAGGAAAACTGCAGCACCCGGCTCTGCGCATCGAGCCGCACATAATCGGCGTACCACGCGGTGAAGTGGGCGAGGTTGGCCTGGCTCAGCAGCACGCCCTTCGGATGCCCGGTGGTGCCCGAGGTGTAGAGCGCCATGCACGGTGCCTCAAGCGCGGGGCGTTGCAGCATCAGCGGTTGGCCGGGCTGTGCGTCGGTCGGGTCGATGCGGCTGACGTCCAGCCCCGGCATCGATCCGCCGAGCGGATGCGTGCCGTCGTGCAGCAACAGCGCAGCCCCGGCGTTCTCCAGGATGTACTGCTGACGCTGCAGCGGGTGGCTGGGCTCCAGCGGCAGGTACACCGCGCCGCTGCCGAGAATCGCCAGGATCGAGGCGAACAGTTCGCGGCCCTTGGGCAGGCAGAGGCCGACCACCCAGGGTTGCGGGTGCTGTTCGAGCAGCGGCTGCAAGCGCTGGCGGATCGCGCGGCTGTGGACGTGCAGCTGGCCGTAGCTGACCGACTGCCCGGCCAGGTGCAGCGCCGGTCGTTGCGCGTGGCGGATCAGACTCTGCTCCAGGCGTTCGATCATCGGGTTCTGCGCCTGTTGCAGCAGCGCTGGATTCGCCGTGGCGTTGAGCCGGTGGACGTAGGCCAGGCCGTCGAGAAACAGCAGGCTCTCCACCTGCTCGAAGTCCGGAGCGCCGACCGCGGGCGCCTGTCGGAAATACTCCGCGTCGCGGGAGAAACGGCTGACCAGCAGCGCGGTCTCTTCCACCACTTGCGCCAGCGTCCGTCGACGCAAGGCCTGGCCGTTGCCGGACGGTTCGTCCGCCATCGGCACGCGGCTCAGCAGCCGCGTGCCGTGCAGGCACAGCAGATCCAGGGTCGGCAGGCCGCCGGCCCCTGTTGCGCCGATGCCCAGGCGCAGGGACAGATGGGGTGTCGGGCCGAAGTCTTCCGACGCCGGGCCGGCGTCGTCGATCACCAGGTCCGCCGCCGGTCGCGGCTGCGGATGGCGGTGCGTCAGACGGACCGGTGAATGACCGTGTTGCTCAAGTTCCTGCGCCAGGTCGGTCATGGCCTGGCTGCAGCCGATCAACAAAACATCGAGACGTCTCATGGCGGTCTCCTCGTCAGATCAGGTAGTCGCGCAGGGCGTGCTGCACGCAGGGCGCATCGAGCAGCGAGCTGTTGTGGAAAAACCGCACGATGTTGCCCACCAGCGGGTGGTGGCGGTTGATCGGGAACGCCAGTCCGGCCATCTCGTCCTTCAGCGAACGGCGCACGGCAGCGCTGACCGGCAGGGCGTCGATCAGGCGCAGGTCGAAGGCCTTCTGGATGTCGTTGGTCAGGTAGTGGCCGATGAACACCGGCAGGATCTGCGCGATGCACTCGCGGTCCGCTTCGCTCGCGGTGTGCCAGTAGATGCGCACCATGCGTGCCCAGAAACTGGAGTGGCGGCCCTCGTCGAGCAAGTGGTCGGCCATCAGGCCCTTGATCGACGGCTTGACCGTGTCGTCCCGGGCGAACGCCGCCACGTCGCCGGTCACGGTGTTCTCGGCGATGGCCACGCAGATCAGCTCCAC
Source organism: Pseudomonas sp. NPDC089534 (assembly GCF_044749305.1). Taxonomy (NCBI): domain Bacteria; kingdom Pseudomonadati; phylum Pseudomonadota; class Gammaproteobacteria; order Pseudomonadales; family Pseudomonadaceae; genus Pseudomonas; species Pseudomonas sp. NPDC089534. Next base: position 11,253 of record NZ_JBIVHR010000068.1, read on the forward strand.
CGCGCTGCGCAGGTGTTCCGGCGCCAGGGCCACGGCGGCCGGAATCGCCCGGCTCAGTTCGATCTCGTCCGGCAGTGCGATGGGCTCGATACCGGTCATGGCCACGGTCTGCTGCATGAAGTCCATCGCCACCAGCGCGTGGTAGTCCTCGTCCACCACCACGGTCATGGCGTCGTAGCGGCAGGCGAACGGGAAGGCCATGCCGAAGCGGTTCTTGGCGATGTTGCGGGCGGTCTTGTCGACGATCTCGGTCTCGAAGATCACTACATCGTTGATGAACTTGTACAAGGTCTGCACCAGCGCGAAATCACGCTGGCCGGGGCATTCGCGCAGGAAGGTGTCGCTCAGCACCAGCGGCTGGCGGCTGAGGGGGTAGATCAGGCGTTCGTCGTTCTCCACGACACGGCGCGGGCGGGTGCGGATGGTGGCGCGGCGTTCCCAGGTGTCGGCGAAGGAGCGGTAGTCGGCGGCGTTCATCGGGCCACCTCCGCCAGCGGCTCATGCATGCTCAGGCGCAGGCCGTCCCACAAGGCGATGCGGCTTTCCACGGCGGCCAGGGCGCTGGCGTAGACTTCGGCCTCGCGCTGCGGATCGCCGTCGACCAGCCGCTCCAGCAATTGCTCCGCCGCAGGGCCGTGGTCTTCCGAATCGACTTCGATGTGCCGCTGCAGGTAGTAACGGAAGGTCGGGGCCTGTTCGACGCCGATGCCCCAGGCGTCGAGCATGCGCTGGAACATGGCCGGAATCACACTTTCGCGGCCGTGCAGGAACGCGGCGGCGACGCTGTGCCCCGGTGCGTGCAGCGCAGTGTGCAGGGTGTCGCGGACGAATTGCGCGGCGGCCGGGTCGACCTCGACGCTTTGCAGCGCCACTTCATGGCTCACGCCCTCCTGTTGCAGCGCGACGAAGCGTTCAACCGCCGCGGTGTCCGCGCCGACTTCGCGCATGGCATCCAGGTACAGTTCGAAATGGCTGTAATGGCCATGATCCGGGCGGTCGTCCGACTCTTCGCCGAGCACGATCTCGTTGATCAGCCGCGCGGCGTGAGGATCCCGCGGCGGCAGCCAGGGCAGGCGGGTGCAGGTCAGTTCCTGCTGCAGGCGCTTGGTCAGCGACATGAAGTCCCAGACGGCAAATACATGGGACTCCATGAATCGGCGCAATACCGTCAGGGAATCGATTTCGGAAAAGATCGGATGAGCGCTGAGTTCGGCTTTCTTCTGGGAAAGTTGTTGTTTGGTTGGCATGGTTACGAACCTCTGGTACATACGGGTAAAGGGACTGCTTAACCATCGGCCAGCAGTGGTTGATTTGTTTTATTGCGGCGAGCGATAGCCTCATTCAGTTCGATGAAAGTTGAAGTTGTATATCCGTGGCCTGAAGCTGGGCAGCGGTGCGGTGCCCAGGTTTATTAAGTCTTCTGGCTTTGGTAAGCCGGGGCATCAACTACGCCTGAATGCCCGGCGTAGAAAACTTATACATCGAAAAACAACTTAACAAGGTTATTTTCAACTATTTTAAGTTTTCGGTTTTTTTGAATATGAGTGGGTCTGATAAAACTTTTAATTTAAGTTTTATTTGGGCGTAGTTGCTCCTTTCGGCAATAAATCGCCAAAATGAATAAATAAGAGTGAATGCCTCACTCGAAGCAACTTTCCAACAGGGCGAATGAGATGAATTGAGGGGATGAAGTTGGGCTGGAGCGACGCCGTTACTTCCTTATCCCGTGGCAAGGCTCCTTCCGTTGGTTCCTGGTGCGGGGACTGCGCCGCTGGCGCTTCGCCCGTTCTTGATTCGGTTGGCGGTTCAAGGGTGCGCGTAATTCGGCGCTGCCGCCATCGTCGAAAGTGACTCGCCTGCGGTGCGGATTCCGGGCGGGTTGACGCTGGGTGGGGAGGTTAGAGCGCAGGCGCGGAACTGCCATGGCAATTCACCTTGGCAGGCGGCGGGATTTGTAAGCAGGTGATTCGCCGGACCGGCCTGCCGGCCCGGCAGAGGGGATCAGCGGGCGGTCTTGCGGTTTGGCGCGGCGGCACTGGCCAGGTAACGGGTGATGACCTCGACGCCGCGGTTGAGGTGCTGCTCCAGCAGCTTCACCGCGTGTTCGGCGTCACGGTCGCGCACGGCGTGCAGCAGCGCACGGTGGTCGTCCTGAGAGAGCTTGCCCAGGCCCATCGCTTCGAGGTTGAAGCGCAGGAAGCGCTCCTCCTCGTTCAGGCCGTCTTCCACCAGGCGCAGCAGGCGACCGTTGCCGGCCTTGCAGTACAGCGCCATGTGGAACAGCCGGTTGAGCCGGCCCATCTCGGTGTAGTCGTGTTCGGTTTCCAGCTCTTCGATGTAGCCCGCTGCGCGGTCGTGGTCGGCGGCCGTGAGCAGAGGCACCGACTGGCGCAGCGCCTCGGACTCCAGCAGGATCCGCAACTCGTAGGTTTCCGTGGCGTCGCCCTGGATCAGCGGCGCGACCACGGCCCCCTTGTGGGCCACCACACTCAGCAGGCCCTGGGCTTCCAGCTGGCGCAGCGCCTCGCGCACCGGCATGCGGCTGACGCCGAACAGGTCGGCCAGATCCTGCTGGCGCACGGCGGTGCCGCAAGGCAAGCGGCCGTCGAGGATCGCCGAACGCAGGGTCTCTTCGATGATCGAGCGTGCCAGATGGGCGGGAATCGGTCCGTCGACCTTGATGCTGTGCAGCGGCTTGGGCTTTTGTGTCACAACTACGCACCCTGAATGACTACGGAATTTGGATCCAAAGGACACTAGTGATTGCTCTACAGGATGTCAAACCGTGTAGAGGATTGCTCCCTCCTCAAGAGTTTAGCGCGTCGGAGATGATCTCAGGGTGCCATTGTTTTTTGCTGGGCTAACCTTCACCATCAGACGCTTTCCTCCCTGCCCTGGATGCCTTGCATTGGCGGTAACTCTCGCGATTCCCCGGATTGCGCGCCGGCTGGCCTGCGCGTTGCTGCTGGCCGGCGCCATGCTGGGCGGCCTGCATGCCGACTGGGATTTTTCCGCGATCAGCCGCAAGGCCACGGCGCTGTACGGGCCGCTGGGCGCCGGACAGCAGCGCATCGACGCCTGGCAGAACCTGCTGGCCACGCAGAAGCAGGCCAGCGAGGCGGACAAGCTCAAGGTGGTGAACCTGTTCTTCAACAAGCAGATGCGCTACGTCGAGGACATCGACCTGTGGCACGAAGTCGACTACTGGGAGACGCCCATCGAAGCGCTGTGGAAGGGTGCCGGGGATTGCGAGGACTATGCAATCGCAAAGTATTTCAGCCTGCGTCACCTGGGGGTCTCCAGTGACAAATTGCGCATCACCTACGTCAAGGCCCTGCGCCAGAACCGTGCGCACATGGTGTTGACCTACTATGCCACCCCCGACGCCATGCCCCTGGTGCTCGACAGCCTGATGGACCCGATCAGGCCGGCGGCCGAGCGGACCGATTTGCTGCCCGTCTACTCTTTCAATGCCGAGGGTCTGTACCTGCCGGGGGCCAAGGGCAACAAGAAGGTCGGTGACACCAAACGCCTGTCGCGCTGGCAGGATGTGCTGAAGAAAATGCAGGCCGAAGGATTCCCGGTCGAGACGACTAACTAGGAGCACGCGCTCAGATGTCCTTGTTCAAACAGCTGTTGATCGCTATCTGTCTGTTCCTGGTGGTCGCCTTCACCGGCAGCTTCATGGTCAGCCTGGAAAGCTCGCGCACCCAGTACGTCAACCAGTTGCGCTCCCACGCCCAGGACGCCGCCACGGCGCTGGCGCTGTCGTTGACGCCGAACATCGACGACCCGGCGATGGTCGAGCTGCTGGTCAGTTCGATTTTCGACAGCGGCTACTACTCCAGCATCCGGGTGGTGGACCTGAAGACCGACAAGGCCATCGTCGAGCGCAGCGGGATTCCGGCCGTCACCAATGTGCCGGACTGGTTCGTCAGGCTGATCGGCCTGGAGCCGGCCGGCGGCGACGCGCTGGTCAGCCGGGGCTGGGAGCAGGCGGCGCGGGTCGAGGTGGTCAGCCACCCGATGTTCGCCCTGGCCAAGCTGTGGCAGAGCGCCCTGGGCAGCCTCGGCTGGCTGCTGGTGTGCGGCGCCGTCAGCGCGGTGCTCGGCGCGCTGTTGCTGCGCCGGCAATTGCGCCCGCTGGACTACATGGTCAAGCAGTCCCACGCCATCGCCCGCCGCGAATTCCTCAGCCTGCCGGAGCTGCCGCGCACGCCGGAGCTGCGCCGGGTGGTGCTGGCGATGAACCAGATGGTCGAGAAGCTAAAGGCGCTGTTCCAGGAGCAGGCCGAACGCAGCGAGAAACTGCGCACCGAGTCCTACCAGGACAACCTCACCGGCCTGGCCAACCGTCGCTATTTCGAGATGCAGCTCAACGCCCGGGTGAGCAACCCGGAGCAGGCCAGCTCCGGCTATCTGCTGCTGTTGCGGGTCAAGGACCTGGCCGGGCTCAACCAGCGCCTGGGCGGTCAACGCACCGATGAATTGCTGAAAGCGGTCGGCGAGCAGCTTTCCCGCGAGTGCGCCAAATACCCGGAGACCCAAAACCTCGTGACGCGGATCCGCGGCGGCGAATTCGCCGTGCTGGCGCCGGGGCTGACGCGCGAAGAAGCGCTGCAACTGGCGCAGAGCCTCGACAATGCCCTGAGCAGCCTGCACGCGACGGGCGCCACCGACGTGGCCGCTGTGGCCTCGATCGGCGTGGCGCCGTTCGCCCATGGCGATTCGCCCCAGGCGGTGCTCAGCCTTGGCGATCAGGCGCTGGCCCAGGCCGAAGGGCAGGGCGAGCAGAATTGGGCGTGCCTCGACCAGAGCCTGGCGGCGGACGTCGGCGACGATCACCACGCCTGGCACCGCTTGCTCGACCAGGCGCTGAGCCAGCGGCGTTTCGAGCTGTTCTTCCAGCCGGTGGTGGCGGCGCAGGACACGCAACTGGTGCTGCACTACAAAGTGCTGTCGCGCCTGCTCGACGAGCAGGGCCAGGCCATCCCCGCCGGACGCTTCCTGCCGTGGCTGGAGCGTTTCGGCTGGACCGCGCGGCTGGACCGGCTGATGCTTGAGCGGGTGCTGGAGCAGATGGGCGGGCACGAGGAGTCGCTGGCCCTGAACCTGTCCTCGGCGACCCTGGCCGACCCGCAGGCGCTGAACAAGGTGTTCGAGATCCTGCGGGCCCATTCCGACCTCGGCCCGCGCCTGACCCTGGAGATCGGCGAGGAACAATTGCCGGAGCAGGCGGTGCTGGAGCAACTGACCCGGCGCCTGCGCGAGCTGGGCTTCTCCCTGAGCCTGCAACGCTTCGGCGGGCGCTTCAGCATGATCGGCAACCTGGCGCGGTTGGGGTTGGCGTACCTGAAGATCGACGGCAGCTACATCCGGGCGATCGATCAGGAAGGCGACAAGCGCCTGTTCATCGAGGCGATCCAGCGGGCCGCGCACAGCATCGACCTGCCGCTGATCGCCGAGCGGGTGGAGACCGAAGGGGAGCTGTCGGTGATTCGCGAGATGGGGCTGTACGGGGTGCAGGGGCAGCTGTTCGGTGAGCCCGCGCCCTGGAAGTGAGGCTTGAGGAGGCCGGCGTCCTCAAGGACGCCATCGCCAGCAGGCGGGTTCCCACCCACCGCAAGACGAACGGCCGGATCAGATCAGGCCGGGCTCGTCCTCATTGATCAGCTGGCTCAGGCCGCCCAGCGCCTCACGGGCCTGGGAGCGATCCATCAGTTTGGCCTGGGCCGCTTCCGGCAGGTCGGTCACGCGGATCACGCCCTTCTGGGTCAACACCTGAATCAGGTCGTCGAGTACCCGGATCATTTCCAGGTCGCTCTGCTTGAGCTGCTTGAGGCTTTTCTCCACCGCCGCGTTGGCGAACCATTCCTGGATTTCGACATGGTCGGCCGGCAGCGTTCCCGTGGCCTCGGCGTAGGCCGCAGCCTCCACGCGGATCAACTGGCCCTGCGCATCGCGTTGCACGTAAAACATTGAGCGTCCCTCGGAAATGAACCAGCGTCGTGCTGTCAGCAGCATAGCCAACTGCACGGGAGTATGCGGTCAGACGATGAAATCGTCACGGGCAGGCTGGCGGCAAACGTGACGGCCGCCCCGAAGGGGGCGGCCGTTTCCGTTCATCAGCTGTTGTTGTGGTCGATCTTGATGGTCGGGTCGCTGCCGGCGATCAGGTTGTGGATGTTGGCGCTCGACCAGTTGTTGCCCTCCAGCTTGATCGTCACGTCCGGCGTCGCCGCCGCCGCGTCGCCGGAGTTGAACTTGCCGGCCGAGCTCACCTGCAGCGACGACACGCCGTCGACCGTGGTGATCTTCAGGAAGTTGTCGATGGTGCTGCCGCTCTCGCCCTGCAGCAGGTCGCGCAGGTCGATGCGGTCGCCTTCGCTGGCCTTGAAGTCCTTGATCACGTCGTTGCCGGTGTCGCCCGCTTTCCAGACGAAGGTGTCGCCGCCGGATCCGCCGATCAGGATGTCATTGCCCTGGCCGCCGATCAGCGTGTCGTTGCCGGTGCCGCCCAGCAGGATGTCATTGCCCTTGCCGCCGTCGAGCAGGTCGTTGCCGCCCGAGCCGAACAGGATGTCATTGCCGGCGCCGCCCAACAGGGTGTCGTTGCCGTCGTGCGCGCCGGACACATCGAACGCCTGGTAGTGCTCGGTGATGTACTGGTGCACGTTGCTGGTGGTGACCTTGCTGACGTCCACGCCGGTCTGCTGCGCGACGAAGGCCTGCATCGCCTGGTAACCCTCGCCGGCGATGCCGTTGAAGCTCACCAGGTCGCCGAACAGGATGTCGTTGCCGTCGCCGCCGCTGACGGTGTCGTTGCCCGGCATCGTCGCTTCGGTGTGGCCGATGATCGAGTTGGCCAGATCCTTCGGATCGATGTTGGTCTGCGGCGTCTTGTCCGAGTCGTACGGCTTCAGGTCGTTGAGGCTGACCCCGCTGTTGATGCCGATGGCTTCCACGTTCGACAGGCCGCCCAGCAGCGCGAAGGCGCTGTTGGCGTTGTCGGTGGTGGCCGACGAGGTGCTGCTGCCGCTGCCCGCCAGGCTCGACAGCTCGTAGGTGCCGTCGCCCTGGGCGTGGATGGTGCCCAGGCTGCTCCAGTTCCAGCTGCCGTTCTTGTAGGTCTGCAGCACCACGCTGCCCGCGCTGTTGATGCTCAGGTAGTGGGTGTTGTCGATGTAGGTGCTGAACGTGTCGCCCAGCTTGTAGTTGCTGGTCTTCACCACGTCGTCGAGCTTCACGTTGCCGTACAGCGTCGGGTTGGTCTGCTCGCCGCTCTGGTAGTAGGTCGGCTGGCCGTCGGTGATGAAGTAGGTGAGGTTCTTCGCCCCGGTGTTGGCCAGCGCTTCGGCGCTCTGGAAGAAGTTGGCCGTGGCCTTGAACACGTCCTCATAGTTGGTGCCGCCGCCGGACGCCATCGAGTCCAGCACGGCCTTGAGCAGGGTCAGGGCGTTCGGGTCGTTGAGGTTCACCGACACCGACTTGTTGACCTGGGTGTCGAAGTCCACCAGGAAAATGTTCACCGTGCCCGAGTTGCTGCCCAGGCTGTTCTTGAGGGTGTTGAACACCGACGTCAGCGAGTCCTTGGCCGCGTTGATCGAGGAGGTGCTCATGCTGCCCGAGGTGTCGACCATGAACGCGATGTTGTAGTTGGTGCCCGGCACCACGGTCAGGCCGCCGATGTCGGCGACCATGATGTCGTTGCCGTCGGTGCCGGTGAAGGTGTCGTCGGCGGAGGTGGCGACCACCGCGTTGTAGACCGCCGGCACCACGGTCACCGGAATGGTCGCGGTGGTGCTGGCCGAGCCGCCCACGGCCTCGGTGGAGGTCGAGGTCACGGTCAGGTTGAACTGGCCGTTGTAGTAGGTCGGCGGGGTCACGGTCAGGGTGCCCAGGTTCCAGCCGGTGACGTTGGCCTCGCCGTTGGCGGCGGTCACGGTGAAGCTGTGGCCTGCGCCGTCGCTGAGCACCGAGCCGACCGGCGCGCCGCTGATCTTCACGCTCAGGGTTTCGGAGCCGTCGGTGTCGGTCAGCGCGGTGGTGATCGCCGACAGTTTCACCGTGGTGCCTTCGGCGCCGGTGTTGAGCTTGTAGCCGTCGTAGTAGCCTTCGCCGTTGCTGCCGTGCAGGTCGGAGACGGTCACGCCGGCGTTCACCAGGTCCTGCACGCCGGTGTAGATCGGTACGCCGGCGCTGCTCAGGTCGATCGGCGCGCTGCCGTTGACCGACAGGTTGACGTCATAGCTGCCCGGGCCGCTCTGGTTGTGGTGGTAGATGTCCAGGGTGTAGTAGCCGCTGGTGGTCGGGGTGAACGAACCGTTGAGGTTGCCGCCCGCGCCCCACGTGGTCGAGGCCACGTTCTTGCCGCCGATGGTCACCAGCAGGCTGTCGTCGCCGGTGCCGGTGAAGGTGTAGGTCTTGCCGGCCTCGAGGTAGATCAGGCCGGAAGTCTTCGACGCGGTGCCGGCGGTGACGCTGCCGTTGGACTGCACGTTGTCCACGGTGCCGCTGGAGTTCGGCGTGCCGGCGCCGTCGATCACGTTCTTCAGCGTGGTCGAGTCTGCGCCGTTGCCGCTGGTGCCCAGACCCGAGAGGCCGGTCCAGACTTCCTTGACCAGGCCGGTGGATTTCACGCTGTTGTCGGCCACGCCCAGGGTCGGCGCATCCGCCACCGGCGTGATGTCGATCTTCACGGTGCCGGTGTTGCCCAGCAGTTGCCCGTCGGTGGGCTGGAACTTGATCTGCGCGTAGTCGGCCTGGTTGTTGCCAACGCCTGTGCCGCCGTAGCCGTTGACGCCCGACTCGTTGGCGTCCGGCACGAAGCGCAGCTTGCCGGCGTCGATGTCGGCCTTGCTGAAGGTCTGGTTGGCGGCGACGTCTTTCCAGGTCGAACCGTCCAGGAACTGCAGTTTGCCTTCACCCGGCAACTGGGTGATTTTCACGCCCAGGCTGGCGGCCGGGCTGTCGACGTCGCTGACGCCGAAGGTCGACCAGCCGAGGACCAGCGGGGTGTCTTCGGTGCCGGTGACGTTGACCGGCGCCGCCACCGGCGCATCGTTGACCGCCACCACGTTGACCGTGGTGGTCGCGGTGTTGGAGTAGTTGCCGCCGTCGGTCACCGTCACGGTGATGGTGCGCGGCACGGTGCTCGGGTCTTCGCTGCTGTTGGTGAAGGTGATGTTCTTGATCTGCTGCATGTAGTCGGCCAGCGTCGCGTTGCCCGACAGTGTCAGCGTGATCGAACCGTCCTTGCTGTTGGCATTGATGGTGATGCCGTTGACGCTGTTGCCCAGGTTCAGCGCATCGCCCGGCTGACGGTTGGTCAGCACGATGGTCGCGCCGGTCAGCATGGTGCTGTCCGGGTCGGTGATGCTGATGTCGGTGTCGGCGATCGACACGCCCGCGCCCGGGGTGTTCTCGGTGAACGTCACCTTGTAGTCGGCCCCGGTGGCGCCGCTGGAGTTGTTGGCGTCGAGGTCGATGACCGGCGGCGCGTCGTTGTCGATGATCGACGTGCTGACGCTGCCGTTGGTGGTGCTGACCGCCAGGTTCTCGAAGTTGCCGCCGGTGGCCGAGTCGATCTTGACCACGAAGTTCTCGGTGCCTTCGGTGATCTTGTCGTCGATGGTCGCGACGTTGAAGGTCGCGGTGCTGGCGCCGGCCGGGATCTTCACGGTGTACACGCCGGTGAAGTCCGAACCGTCGGCGGCGGTGCCGCTGTAGACGATCTTCAGGGTGACTTCGGTCTGCGCCGGGTGGGTCAGGCTGACGGTGTAGCTGGCGGTCTGGCCTTCGGTCACCGAGGTGCTGCCGCTGATGCTGACTTCGGTCTTGTCGATGGTGTCGGTGACGTTGGTCACGGCCGGCGTGTTGCTGGTCACCAGGTTTTCGAAGTTGCCGCCGGTGGCGTTGGTGATCGTGGCCTGAACAGTGCCGGCGTCCTTGTAGACGTCGTCGGCCGGGGCAGGGACGGTCACGGTGCCGGTGGTTTTGCCGGCCTCGATGGTGATGGTCGCGCCGTTGCTCAGGGTCACGGTCACCGGGGTGCCCGCCGCGTTGGTCAGGGTCGCGGTGTAGATGATCGAACCGCCCTCGGCGACCGAGTTGGTGGCGCTCAGGGTCAGGTTGGTGGTGTCGACGGTGTCGGTGACGGTGGTGCTGACCGGGGTCTTGTCGGCTACGAGGTTCTCGTAGTTGCCGCCGCTGACGTTGGTGATCGCGTTGGTCAGCGGCGTGTGGCCGTTGAGCGCATCGTTCGGCGCGGTGGTGGTGACGGTGCCGGTGGTCTTGCCGACTTCGATGGTGATCGACTGGCCGTTGGCCAAGGTCACCGTCACAGGCGAGCCGGTCACTGGTGCACCGACAGTCGCGGTGTAGGTGACGGTGCCGCCTTCTGCCGCCGTGCCGGTCGCCGTCAGCTTCACGGTGGTGGTGTCGATGGTGTCCGTGACGCTGGTCACGGCTGGTGTGTTGCTGGTCACCAGGTTTTCGAAGTTGCCGCCGGTGGCTTTGGTGATCGTCGCCTGGACGGTACCGGCGTCTTTGTAGACGTCGTCGGCCGGGGCAGGGACGGTCACGGTGCCGGTGGTTTTGCCGGCTTCGATGGTGATGGTGGCGCCGTTGCTCAACGTTACGGTCACCGGGGTGCCGGCGGCGTTGGTCAAAGTCGCGGTGTAGACGATAGAGCCGCCCTCGGCCACGGTGCCCGTCGCGCTGAGCGTCAGGTTGGTGGTGTCGACGGTATCGGTCACGGTGGTGCTGACCGGGGTCTTGTCGGCCACGAGGTTCTCGTAGTTGCCGCCGCTGACGTTGGTGATCGAGTTGGTCAGTGGCGTGTGGCCGTTGAGCGCGTCGTTCGGCGCGGTGGTGGTCACGGTGCCGGTGGTCTTGCCCACTTCGATGGTGATCGATTGGCCGTTGGCCAGGGTCACGGTGACCGGGGAGCCGGTCACTGGCGCACCGACGGTGGCGGTGTAAGTCACCGTCCCGCCTTCCGCTGCCGTACCGGTCGCGGTCAGTTTGACCGTGGTGGTGTCGATGGTGTCCGTCACGCTGGTCACGGCCGGCGTGGTGCTCGGCACCAGGTTCTCGAAGTTGCCGCCGGTGGCGTTGGTGATCGTCGCCTGTACGGTGCCGGCGTCCTTGTAGACGTCATCGGCTGGGGCAGGAACGGTCACGGTGCCGGAAGTCTTGCCGGCTTCGATGGTGATGGTCGCGCCGTTGCTCAACGTTACGGTCACCGGGGTGCCGGCGGCGTTGGTCAAGGTAGCTGTGTAGGTGATCGAACCGCCCTCGGCCACAGAGTTGGTGGCGCTCAGGGACAGGTTGGTGGTGTCGACGGTGTCGGTGACGGTGGTCGATACCGGCGTCTTGTCTGCAACCAGGTTCTCGTAGTTGCCGCCGCTGACGTTGGTAATCGCGTTGGTGAGCGGCGCGTGGCCGTTCAATACGTCGTTCGGCGCGGTGGTGGTCACGGTGCCGGTGGTCTTGCCGACTTCGATGGTGATCGATTGGCCGTTGGCCAGGGTCACGGTGACTGGGGAGCCGGTCACAGGCGCGCCCACGGTGGCGGTGTAGGTGACGGTGCCGCCTTCTGCTGCCGTGCCGGTCGCCGTCAGCTTCACGGTGGTGGTGTCGATGGTGTCGGTGACGCTGGTCACGGCTGGCGTGTTGCTGGTCACCAGGTTTTCGAAGTTGCCGCCGGTGGCGTTGGTGATCGTCGCTTGAACGGTGCCGGCATCCTTGTAGACGTCATCGGCAGGTGCCGGAACGGTCACGGTGCCGGAAGTCTTGCCCGCTTCAATCGTAATGGTGGCGCCATTGCTCAACGTTACGGTCACCGGGGTGCCGGCGGCGTTGGTCAGGGTCGCGGTGTAGGTGATCGAACCGCCCTCGGCGACCGAATTGGTGGCGCTCAGGGACAGGTTGGTGGTGTCGACGGTGTCGGTGACGGTGGTCGATACCGGCGTCTTGTCTGCAACCAGGTTCTCGTAGTTGCCGCCGCTGACGTTGGTAATCGCGTTGGTGAGCGGCGCGTGGCCGTTCAACACGTCGTTCGGCGCGGTGGTGGTGACGGTGCCGGTGGTCTTGCCGACCTCGATGGTGATCGACTGGCCGTTGGACAGGGTCACGGTGACCGGGGAGCCGGTCACTGGAGCACCCACGGTCGCGGTGTAGGTGACCGTGCCGCCTTCAGCCGCTGTGCCGGTCGCGGTGAGTTTCACCGTGGTGGTGTCGATGGTGTCCGTGACGCTGGTCACGGCTGGCGTGTTGCTGGTCACCAGGTTTTCGAAGTTGCCGCCGGTGGCGTTGGTGATCGTGGCCTGGACGGTGCCGGCGTCCTTGTAGACGTCGTCGGCCGGCGCAGGGACGGTCACGGTGCCGGAAGTCTTGCCGGCTTCGATGGTGATGGTCGCGCCGTTCGACAGGGTCACGGTCACCGGGGTGCCGGCGGCGTTGGTCAGGGTCGCGGTGTAGGTGATCGAACCGCCCTCGGCGACCGAGTTGGTGGCGCTCAGGGTCAGGTTGGTGGTGTCGACGGTGTCGGTGACGGTGGTCGAAACCGGCGTCTTGTCGGCGACCAGGTTCTCGTAGTTGCCGCCGGACACACCGGTGATCGAGTTGGTCAGCGGCGTGTGGCCGTTGAGCGCATCGTTCGGCGCGGTGGTGGTGACGGTGCCGGTGGTCTTGCCGACTTCGATGGTGATCGACTGGCCGTTGGACAGGGTCACTGTCACCGGAGAGCCGGTCACTGGCGCGCCCACGGTCGCGGTATAGGTGACGGTGCCGCCTTCCGCTGCCGTACCGGTCGCAGTCAGTTTGACCGTAGTGGTATCGATGGTGTCCGTGACGCTGGTCACCGCTGGCGTGTTGCTGGTCACTAGGTTTTCGAAGTTGCCGCCACTTGCGTTGGTGATCGTGGCCTGAACAGTGCCGGCGTCCTTGTAGACGTCATCGGCTGGTGCCGGAACGGTCACGGTGCCGGAAGTCTTGCCCGCTTCAATCGTGATGGTGGCGCCGTTGCTCAACGTTACGGTCACCGGGGTGCCGGCGGCGTTGGTCAGGGTGGCGGTGTAGATGATCGAACCGCCTTCAGCCACGGTGCCCGTTGCGCTCAGCGTCAGGTTGGTGGTGTCCACGGTGTCGGTGACGGTAGTCGATACCGGCGTCTTGTCGGCAACCAGGTTTTCGTAGTTGCCGCCGCTGACGTTGGTGATCGCGTTGGTCAGCGGCGCGTGGCCGTTGAGCGCATCGTTCGGCGCGGTGGTGGTCACGGTGCCGGTGGTCTTACCCACTTCGATGGTGATCGATTGGCCGTTGGACAGGGTCACGGTCACCGGGGAGCCGGTCACTGGCGCGCCCACGGTGGCGGTGTAAGTCACCGTGCCGCCCTCGGCCGCCGCTTCGGTCGCCGTGAGTTTCACCGTCGTGGTGTCGATGGTGTCCGTGACGTTGGTCACCGCTGGCGTGTTGCTGGTCACCAGGTTTTCGAAATTGCCGCCGGTGGCGTTGGTGATCGTCGCCTGTACAGTGCCGGCGTCCTTGTAGACGTCATCGGCCGGCGCAGGGACGGTCACGGTGCCGGTGGTTTTGCCGGCCTCGATGGTGATGGTCGCGCCGTTGCTCAGGGTCACGGTCACCGGTGTACCCGCCGCGTTGGTCAGGGTCGCGGTGTAGGTGATCGAACCGCCCTCGGCGACCGAGTTGGTGGCGCTCAGGGACAGGTTGGTGGTGTCGACAGTATCGGTGACGGTGGTCGAAACCGGCGTCTTGTCGGCCACGAGGTTTTCGTAGTTGCCGCCGGACACGCCGGTGATCGCGTTGGTCAGCGGTGCGTGGCCGTTCAACACGTCGTTCGGCGCGGTGGTGGTGACGGTGCCGGTGGTCTTGCCCACTTCGATGGTGATCGATTGGCCGTTGGACAGGGTCACGGTGACAGGCGAACCGGTCACAGGCGCGCCCACGGTGGCGGTGTAGGTGACGGTGCCACCCTCGGCCACCGACGTGTCAGCCGTCAGTTTGACGGTCGAAGTGTCGATGGTGTCGGTGACTTCGGTCACGGCCGGCGTGGTGCTCGGCACCAGGTTTTCGAAGTTGCCGCCGGTGGCGTCCTTGATGGTCACTTCGACCTTGCCGGCGTCCTTGTAGACGTCATCGGCAGGTGCAGGGACGGTCACGGTGCCGCTGGTTTTGCCGGCCTCGATGGTGATGGTCGCACCGTTGCTCAACGTCACGGTCACCGGCGTGCCCGCCGGGTTGGTCAGCGTGGCGGTGTAGACGATCGAGCCACCTTCGGCCACGGTGCCGGTGGCGCTCAGGGACAGGTTCGTGGTGTCGACGGTGTCGGTCACGGTGGTGCTGACCGGGGTCTTGTCGGCCACCAGGTTCTCGTAGTTGCCGCCGCTCACGTCGGTGATTGCGTTGGTCAGCGGTGCATGGCCGTTGAGCGCATCGTTCGGAGCGGTGGTGGTGACGGTGCCGGTGGTCTTGCCAACTTCGATGGTGATCGACTGGCCGTTGGACAGGGTCACAGTCACAGGCGAGCCGGTCACAGGCGCACCCACGGTGGCGGTGTAGGTGACGGTGCCGCCTTCTGCCGCCGACTCGGTCGCCGTCAGTTTCACGGTGGTGGTGTCGATGGTGTCCGTCACGCTGGTCACGGCCGGCGTGGTGCTCGGCACCAGGTTCTCGAAGTTGCCGCCGGTGGCGTTGGTGATCGTCGCCTGTACGGTGCCGGCGTCCTTGTAGACGTCATCGGCCGGCGCAGGAACGGTCACGGTGCCGGAAGTCTTGCCGGCTTCGATGGTGATGGTGGCGCCGTTGCTCAGGGTCACGGTCACCGGTGTGCCCGCCGGGTTGGTCAGCGTGGCGGTGTAGACGATCGAGCCGCCCTCGGCCACGGTGCCCGTTGCGCTGAGCGTCAGGTTGGTGGTGTCGACGGTGTCGGTCACGGTGGTGCTGACCGGGGTCTTGTCGGCCACGAGGTTCTCGTAGTTGCCGCCGCTGACGTCGGTGATCGCATTGGTCAGCGGCGCGTGGCCGTTGAGCGCATCGTTCGGTGCGGTGGTGGTCACGGTGCCGGTGGTCTTGCCGACTTCAATCGTGATGGTCTGGCCGTTGGACAGGGTCACGGTGACCGGCGAGCCGGTCACCGGAGCGCCCACGGTCGCGGTGTAGGTGACGGTTCCGCCCTCGGCTGCCGATTCCGTGGCGGTCAGCTTCACGGTGGTGGTGTCGATGGTGTCGGTGACGTTGGTCACTGCCGCAACGGTGCTCGGCACCAGGCTCTCGAAATTGCCGCCGGTGGCGTCCTTGATGGTGACTTCGACCTTGCCGGCGTCCTTGTAGACGTCATCGGCAGGGGCCGGAACGGTCACCGTGCCGGTGGTCTTGCCGGCTTCGATCGTGATGGTCGCGCCGTTGCTCAACGTCACGGTCACCGGGGTGCCCGCCGGGTTGGTCAGGGTCGCGGTGTAGGTGATCGAGCCGCCTTCGGCCACCGAATCGGTCGCGCTCAGGTTCAGGTGGGTGGTGTCGGTGGTGTCCGACACCGCCGTGTCGGCGGGCTTGCCGTCCACGTCCAGTTTTTCGTAGTTGCCGCCGCTCGCGCCGTTGATGGTCACGCTCAGGGAGCTGCCGCCGGCCAACGGGCTGTTCGGCGCCACGAAGTTCACGGTGCCGGTGGTCTCGCCGACGGCGATGGTGATGGTCTGGCCGTTGGACAGGGTCACGACCAGGGGCGAACCGGTGACCGGTGCGGTCACGGTCGCGGTGTAGACCACGGTTTCGCCTTCGGCGACGTTCGCCGTGGCGGTCAGCGACACGGTGGAGGAGTCGATGGTGTCGTTGACGGTGGTGACCGCCGGCGTGCCGCTGGTGGCCAGGTTCTCGAAGTTGCCGCCGGTGGCGTCCTTGATGGTCGCCTCAACGGTGCCGGCGTCCTTGTAGACGTCATCGGCCGGAGCGGGAACGGTCACGCTGCCGGAGGTCTTGCCTGCTTCAATCGTGATGGTGGCGCCGTTGCTCAGCGTCACGGTCATCGGCGTGCCGGCGGCGTTGGTCAGGGTGGCGGTGTAGGTGATCTGGCCGCCTTCGTTCACGGTGCCGGTCGCGCTGAGCGACAGGTGAGTGGTGTCGGCGACATCGGTCACGGTGGTGCTGACCGGGGTCTTGTCGGCCACGAGATTCTCGTAGTTGCCGCCGGAAACGCCGGTGATCGCGTTGGTCAGCGGCGCGTTGCCGGCCAGGGCGTCGTTCGGCGCGGTGGTGGTGACGGTGCCGGTGGTCTTGCCCACTTCGATGGTGATTGACTGGCCGTTGGACAGGGTCACGGTGACAGGGGAGCCGGTCACAGGCGCGCCGACGGTGGCGGTGTAAGTCACCGTGCCGCCTTCGGCTGCCGACTCCGTGGCGGTCAGCTTCACGGTGGTGGTGTCGATGGTGTCGGTGACTTCGGTCACGGCCGGCGTGGTGCTCGGCACGAGGTTCTCGAAGTTGCCGCCGGTGGCGTCCTTGATCGTGACTTCGACCTTGCCGGCGTCTTTGTAGACGTCATCCGCCGGAGCGGGGACGGTTACGGTGCCGCTGGTTTTGCCGGCCTCGATGGTGATGGTCGCGCCGTTGGACAGTGTCACAGTGACCGGCGTGCCGGCCGGGTTGGTCAGGGTCGCGGTGTAGGTGATCTGACCACCCTCGGCCACGGAACCGGTGGCACTCAACGACAGGTCGGTGGTGTCGGCGACGTCGGTCACAGTGGTGCTGACCGGGGTCTTGTCGGCGACCAGGTTCTCGTAGTTGCCGCCGGACACGCCGGTGATCGCGTTGGTCAGCGGCGCATTGCCGGCCAGGGCGTCGTTCGGCGCAGTGGTGGTGACGGTGCCGGTGGTCTTGCCGACTTCGATGGTGATCGATTGGCCGTTGGACAGGGTCACGGTGACCGGAGAGCCAGTCACTGGTGCGCCGACGGTGGCGGTGTAGGTGACGGTGCCACCCTCTGCCGCCGACTCGGTCGCCGTCAGTTTCACCGTGGTGGTGTCGACGGTGTCGGTGACTTCGGTGACAGCCGCAACGGTGCTCGGCACCAGGTTCTCGAAATTGCCGCCGGACGCGTCCTTGATGGTCACCTCAACCTTGCCGGCGTCCTTGTAGACGTCGTCGGCCGGGGCAGGGACGGTCACGGTGCCGGTGGTTTTGCCGGCCTCGATGGTGATGGTCGCGCCGTTGCTCAGGGTCACGGTCACCGGGGTGCCCGCCGCGTTGGTCAGGGTCGCGGTGTAGGTGATCGAACCGCCCTCGGCGACCGAGTTGGTGGCGCTCAGGGACAGATTCGTGGTGTCGACGGTGTCGGTCACGGTGGTGCTGACCGGCGTCTTGTCGGCGACCAGGTTTTCGTAGTTGCCGCCGCTGACATCGGTGATCGCGTTGGTCAGCGGCGTGTGGCCGTTCAGCGCATCGTTCGGCGCGGTGGTGGTCACGGTGCCGGTGGTCTTGCCCACTTCGATGGTGATCGACTGGCCGTTGGACAGGGTCACGGTCACCGGGGAGCCGGTCACTGGCGCGCCCACGGTGGCGGTGTAGGTGACGGTGCCGCCTTCTGCCGCCGACTCGGTGGCGGTCAGCTTCACAGTCGTGGTGTCGACAGTGTCGGTGACTTCGGTCACGGCCGGCGTGGTGCTTGGCACCAGATTTTCGAAGTTGCCGCCGGTGGCGTCCTTGATGGTGACCTCAACCTTGCCGGCATCCTTGTAGACGTCGTCCGCCGGAGCCGGAACGGTCACGGTGCCGGAAGTCTTGCCGGCTTCGATGGTGATGGTCGCGCCGTTGGACAGGGTCACGGTCACCGGGGTGCCGGCCGGGTTGGTCAGCGTGGCGGTGTAGGTGATCTGGCCACCCTCGGCCACGGTGCCGGTCGCGCTGAGTGTCAGGTCGGTGGTGTCGGTGACGTCGGTCACGGTGGTGCTGACCGGGGTCTTGTCGGCGACCAGGTTTTCGTAGTTGCCGCCGGACACGCCGGTGATCGAGTTGGTCAACGGCGCATTGCCGGCCAAGGCATCGTTCGGCGCGGTGGTGGTCACGGTGCCGGTGGTCTTGCCGACTTCGATGGTGATCGATTGGCCGTTGGACAGGGTCACGGTGACCGGCGAACCGGTCACTGGAGCACCGACGGTGGCGGTGTAGGTGACAGTGCCGCCCTCGGCCACCGAAGTGTCGGCCGTCAGTTTCACGGTCGACGTGTCGATGGTGTCGGTGACTTCGGTGACCGCCGGAACTGTGCTCGGCACCAGGTTCTCGAAGTTGCCGCCGGTGGCGTCCTTGATGGTGACTTCGACCTTGCCGGCGTCCTTGTAGACGTCATCGGCAGGCGCAGGGACGGTCACGGTGCCGCTGGTTTTGCCGGCTTCGATGGTGATGGTCGCGCCGTTGGACAGGGTCACGGTCACTGGGGTGCCGGCCGGGTTGGTCAGCGTGGCGGTGTAGATGATCGAACCGCCTTCGGCCACGGAGCCTGTGGCGCTGAGCGTCAGGTCGGTGGTGTCGGCGACGTCGGTGACGGTGGTCGAAACCGGCGTCTTGTCGGCGACCAGGTTTTCATAGTTGCCGCCGGACACGCCGGTGATCGAGTTGGTCAACGGCGCGTTGCCGGCCAGGGCGTCGTTCGGCGCGGTGGTGGTCACGGTGCCGGTGGTCTTGCCCACTTCGATGGTGATGGTCTGGCCGTTGGCCAGGGTCACGGTCACCGGCGAGCCGGTCACTGGAGCGCCTACGGTAGCGGTATAAGTGACAGTGCCGCCTTCGGCCACCGAGGTGTCGGCCGTCAGTTTCACGGTCGAGGTATCGATGGTGTCGGTGACTTCGGTCACGGCTGGCGTGGTGCTCGGCACCAGATTTTCGAAGTTGCCGCCGGTGGCGTCCTTGATGGTGACTTCGACCTTGCCGGCGTCCTTGTAGACGTCGTCGGCAGGCGCAGGGACGGTCACTGTGCCGGACGTCTTGCCGGCTTCGATGGTGATGGTCGCGCCGTTGCTCAGGGTCACGGTCACCGGGGTGCCGGCCGGGTTGGTCAGCGTAGCGGTGTAGATGATCGAACCGCCTTCGGCCACGGTGCCGGTGGCGCTGAGCGTCAGGTCGGTGGTGTCGGTGACGTCGGTCACGGTGGTGCTGACCGGGGTCTTGTCGGCGACGAGGTTCTCGTAGTTGCCGCCGCTGACGTTGGTGATCGAGTTGGTCAGCGGCGCATTGCCGGCCAACGCATCGTTCGGCGCGGTGGTGGTCACGGTGCCGGTGGTTTTGCCGACTTCGATGGTGATCGACTGGCCGTTGGCCAAAGTGACCGTCACTGGCGAACCGGTGACCGGAGCGCCCACGGTGGCGGTGTAGGTGACGGTGCCGCCTTCAGCCGCCGATTCGGTGGCGGTCAGCTTCACGGTGGTGGTATCGACAGTATCGGTGACGTCAGTCACGGCCGGCGTGGTGCTCGGCACCAGGTTCTCGAAGTTGCCGCCGGACGCGTCCTTGATGGTCACTTCAACCTTGCCGGCGTCCTTGTAGACGTCGTCGGCAGGCGCAGGGACGGTCACGGTGCCGCTGGTTTTGCCGGCCTCGATGGTGATGGTCGCGCCGTTGGACAGGGTCACGGTCACCGGGGTGCCGGCCGGGTTGGTCAGCGTGGCGGTGTAGGTGATCTGACCACCCTCGGCCACAGTGCCGGTGGCGCTCAGCGTCAGGTCGGTGGTGTCGGCGACGTCGGTGACGGTGGTCGAAACAGGCGTTTTGTCGGCGACCAGGTTTTCGTAGTTGCCGCCGGACACGCCGGTGATCGAGTTGGTCAACGGCGCATTGCCGGCCAGGGCGTCGTTCGGCGCGGTGGTGGTCACGGTGCCGGTGGTCTTGCCCACTTCGATGGTGATGGTCTGGCCGTTGGCCAGGGTTACGGTCACCGGGGAGCCGGTCACTGGAGCGCCTACGGTAGCGGTATAAGTGACAGTGCCGCCTTCGGCCACCGAGGTGTCGGCCGTCAGTTTCACGGTCGACGTGTCGATGGTGTCGGTGACTTCGGTCACGGCTGGCGTGGTGCTCGGCACCAGGTTTTCGAAGTTGCCGCCGGTGGCGTCCTTGATGGTGACTTCGACCTTGCCGGCGTCCTTGTAGACGTCATCGGCAGGAGCCGGAACGGTCACCGTGCCGGACGTCTTGCCGGCCTCGATGGTGATGGTCGCACCGTTGCTCAGGGTCACGGTCACCGGGGTGCCCGCCGGGTTGGTCAGGGTGGCGGTGTAGATGATAGAACCGCCTTCGGCCACGGTGCCTGTGGCGCTGAGCGTCAGGTCGGTGGTGTCGGCGACATCGGTGACGGTGGTCGAAACCGGCGTCTTGTCGGCCACCAGGTTCTCGAAGTTGCCGCCGGTGGCGCCGGTGATGGTGGTGCTGACGGTGCCGCCGTTGTTGTAGACGTCGTTCGGCGCGGTCGGCACGTTGACGGTGCCGCTGGTCTTGCCGGCTTCGATGGTGATGGTCGCGCCGTTGGACAGGGTGACGGTCACCGGCGTCTGCGCCGGGTTGGTCAGGGTGGCGGTGTAGGTGATCTGCCCGCCTTCGGTGACGCTGCCGGTGGCGGTCAGCGTCAGGCCGGTGGTGTCCTTGGAGTCGACGATGGTGGTCACGGCCGGCGCCGGGTTCGGCACCAGGTTCTCGAAGTTGCCGCCGCTGGCGCCGGTGATGGTGGTGCTGACGGTGCTGCCGTTGTTGTAGACGTCGTTCGGCGCGGTCGGCACGTTGACGCTGCCGGTGGTCTGGCCGGCGCCGATGGTGATGGTCGAGCCGTTGGACAGGGTGACGGTCACCGGCGTCTGCGCCGGGTTGGTCAGGGTGGCGGTGTAGGTGATCTG
>NZ_JBIVHR010000069.1:0-32128 GCF_044749305.1 Pseudomonas sp. NPDC089534
CGCCGACGGACTCGGCAAACCGGTGGTCAACGCACTGAACACTGCCGATATCGCCCTGGGCTTCGAAGCGGGCCTGGCGATCGTACTGCTGGCGATCATGCTCGACCGTATCTGCAAACAGCCCGAAGGCAAAGTAGGGGGTGATGCATGAGCATTATTCGTTTCGATAACGTCGACGTTATCTTCTCCAAGGATCCGCGCGAGGCGCTCAAGCTGCTCGACCAGGGCATGACCCGCAACGAGATCCTGAAAAAGACCGGCCAGATCGTCGGCGTGGAAAAGGCCAGCCTGGACATCAACAAAGGCGAGATCTGCGTGCTGATGGGGCTGTCCGGCTCCGGCAAGTCGAGCCTTTTGCGCTGCATCAACGGCCTCAACACCGTGAGCCGCGGCAAGCTGTTCGTCGAGCATGAAGGCAAGCAGATCGACATCGCCTCCTGCACCCCCGCGGAACTGAAGATGATGCGCACCAAGCGCATCGCCATGGTGTTCCAGAAGTTCGCCCTGATGCCTTGGCTGACGGTGCGCGAGAACATCAGCTTCGGCCTGGAGATGCAGGGCCGTCCGGAAAAGGAACGGCGTAAGCTGGTCGACGACAAGCTTGAGCTGGTGGGCCTGACCCAGTGGCGCAACAAGAAGCCGGACGAACTCTCCGGGGGCATGCAGCAGCGGGTCGGCCTGGCCCGTGCGCTGGCGATGGACGCCGACATCCTGCTGATGGACGAACCGTTCTCGGCCCTCGACCCGCTGATCCGCCAGGGCCTGCAGGACGAACTGCTGGAGCTGCAGCGCAAGCTGAGCAAGACCATCGTGTTCGTCAGCCACGACCTCGACGAGGCGCTGAAGCTGGGCAGCCGCATCGCGATCATGAAGGACGGCCGGATCATCCAGTACAGCGTGCCGGAAGAGATCGTGCTGAACCCGGCGGACGACTACGTGCGCACCTTCGTCGCCCACACCAACCCGCTGAACGTGCTGTGCGGCCGCAGCCTGATGCGCACCCTGGACAACTGCAAGCGCATCAACGGTTCGGTGTGCCTGGATCCGGGCGGCGACTCGTGGCTGGACCTGGCCGAAGGCAACACCATCAAGGGCGCCCGCAAGAACGGCTCGGCCCTCGACCTGCAGAACTGGGTGCCGGGCCAGGCCGTCGAAGCCCTCGACCGCCGCCCGACCCTGGTGGACTCCAACATCGGCATGCGCGAAGCGCTGCAGATCCGCTACCAGACCGGCAACAAACTGGTGCTGCACGACAACAACCATGTGGTGGGGATCCTCGGCGACAGCGAGCTCTACCACGCGCTGCTCGGCAAGAACCTGGGGTAAAGGCAACCGACACAAAAACGCCGCGAGACGATCGCGGCGTTTTTGTTGGTGCAGGGAATGTAGCTGTGGCGAGGTCGCTGGTCGGATCGCCGCACCGTCCCGCCGGGCGCGAAGCGGCCCCAGCCGTGATCCGGGTTTGCGACGGCTGCGCCGCCGAGCGGGACGGTGCGGCGATCCGACAGGCTCCCTCGCCACAATGCGTTCCATCAGTCGCAGAAGCATTACCCCCAGACGCAAAAACGCCGCGAATCAATCGCGGCGTCTTTGTTTTTGCACTTCTGCGGTAAGGGCTTAAGCCCCCTTCCCCAACAAGCCAGCCCCCCACTCCCCTGTGGGAGCCAGCCTGCTGGCGATGAAGCCTGCGCGGCATCCCAGACCGAAACACCGCACCGCTTGTTGCTTACCGCTTAGCTATACACCCGACCCAACAACTGCCGATGGCTTTCGAACTGATCGAGCACATCCCGCGTGATCTGGTCCTGGGTGAAGCCCATCAGGTCGTAGTCCTGGCTGCCGTTGTGCAGGTACACCTCGGCGCGGTAGTAACGCTGGCGCGCCTCGTCGGACTGGGCCGATTCGGTCGGAGTCGCCAGGTAGCCGTCCAGGCTCACTTCATAGACGAAAGGGTTGCCCTCTTCCATCTCGACGCGCACGCCCATGCAGCGCTTGGACTTGCCCAGCAGGGTCTGCACTTCCAGGCCCTGGGCGCGCAGCTGCGCGGCGGCGTCATCCAGCGCCGGGGTGACGTGCTTGTCCATGAAACGCTGAACCACCGACTGGCTCGGCTGCAGGTCCAGCTGGGTCAGGCGCTCGCTGAAACCGCGACGGCCACGGGCCGCCAGCTCCGCTTGCTCCTGCTCGATCTGCACGTCCGAACGCATCGCCTTGTGCAGGCCGAACATGAAGAACACCAGCACCACCGAGAACGGCAGGCCGGCCAGCACCACCATGGTCTGCATGGCTTCGAAGTTGCCGGCGAACAGCAGGCCGATGGTCACCAGGGTGATCACGACCGACCAGAAGATCCGCAGCCAGTGCGGGGCGTCTTCGTCGACGTTGCCGCCCTTGCACGACAGGTTGGCCATCATCACCGCGCCGGAGTCGGCCGGGGTCAGGAACAGCACGAAGCCGACGAAGATCGACACACCGATCACGACCTTCGACGCCGGGTAATGCTCCAGCAACTGATAGATCGCCATCGACGGCTGTTCCAGCGCCGTCTTGCCCAGTTCCACCGCACCCTGGTTCATCACCAGGTCCAGCGCCGAGTTGCCGAAGATCGACAGCCACGCCAGGGTGAAACCCAGCGGGATCAGCAGTACGCCGGCCACCAGCTCGCGCACGGTGCGGCCACGGGAGATGCGTGCGATGAACATGCCCACGAATGGCGCCCAGGAAATCCACCAGGCCCAGTAGAACAGGGTCCACAGGCCCAGCCAGCGGTCGGACTTGGCGTTGTCGCCTTCATACACGTAGAGGTCGAAGGTCTTGAGCACCACGCCGTTGAGGTAGTCGCCGATGTTCTGCACGAAGCCGTTGAGCAGGTGCAGGGTCGGGCCGAACAGCAGCACGAAGATCAGCAGGCCGCTGAACAGCATGATGTTGAGGTTGGACAGGCGGCGGATGCCGTTCTCCACACCGGACACGGCAGCGATGGTCGCCACGGTGCTCATCACGATGATCACGATCAGCAGATTAGTGTTGCTGTGCTCCATGCCGAACAGGTTTTCCAGGCCCGACGCCACCTGCAGCGAACCGATGCCAAGGTTAGTCACCAGGCCCAGCAGGGTCACGAACATGCCGAAGCCGTCCACCGCGTGACCGGCGCCGCCCTTGACCCAACGCTCGCCGACCAGCGGGTACAGCGCCGAACGCAAGGCCAGCGGCTGGTTGTGACGGTAAGCGAAGTACGCCACGGCCAGACCGACCAGGGCGTAGATCGCCCAGCCGTGCAGGCCCCAGTGCAGGAACGTCAACTGCACCGCCTGACGCGCGGCCAGGTTGGTGGCCGAAGCGCCTTCCGGCGGGTTGAAGTAGTGGTCCAGCGGCTCGGAGGCGCCGAAGTACAGCAGCGAGATGCCGATGCCCGACGAGAACAGCATCCCCGCCCAGGCGCCGTAGCTGAAATCGGGGGTATCGTCCTTGCTGCCCAGCTTGAGCTTGCCGTAGGACGAAAACGCCAGCCCCACCACGAACACCAGGTAGGCGGCAATCACCACCATGTAGTACCAGCCGAAGCTGCGGGACAGCCAGGCCTGGGCCACACCGAGCATTCTGCCCGCCTCTTGCGGGGCGGCGATCAGGATGGCGGTCAACAGCAGTATCAGCGCGGTCGAGGTGTAGAACACCCAACCGTTGACCGTCACCTTCTCGGGCGGGGTCTTTATTAGCGAGGCAGAACTCATGGCACAAATGCTCCAGGCAGTGCGAGAGAAGAACACAAGGCAACACGGAACCCGACCAATCGGTTAGTTGGCAGCCGACCGGCGGGTGATATAAAGACACCCCGAAAAAAGCCCGAACCTGCAGAGATGGCACCGCGAATCGCCGTCGTGGCCACGATCCGGACATTCATCCGAAACCTGGCCGCAAGCGTCTTGCCCATTCAACACGTCCATCGAACGCCGAACCGCGCCTTGCCCCACGCAGGTTTCGAGCATTTTCGGATGTCGGTTTATCGCCATTTACACGTAGGAAAAACCTGTAGGCAGCGACGATTTGTCGCAGATCTTATTCTTTGTTGATTGAACGTTCAATCAAAACAAAATAGACTGGCCCTCGATCCGACAGCCGTTGCGCGGCTGCCGGAAGGCCTAAGGAGATGTGCAAGATGCCCAAGGTCGGTATGCAACCCATCCGCCGCCAACAACTGATCGAAGCCACATTGCAGGCCGTCGACCAGGTCGGGATGGGGGACGCCAGCATTGCGCTGATCGCCCGTTTGGCCGGTGTCTCGAACGGCATCATCAGTCATTACTTTCAGGACAAGAACGGCCTGATCGCCGCCACGATGCGGTATCTGATGACCGCCCTCAGCGAGAGCGTCACCGCGCGCCGTCAGGCGCTGGCAGACAACAGCCCCCGGGCTCATCTGCAGGTGATCATCGAAGGCAACTTCGACGCCAGCCAGGTCAATGGCCCGGCAATGAAAACCTGGCTGGCCTTCTGGGCCACCAGCATGCACCAGCCGTCTTTGCACAGGTTGCAGCGGATCAACGATCACCGTCTGTATTCCAACCTGTGCTGCGAGTTCCGCCGCGTGTTGCCGCTCGAAGAGGCGCGCAACGCCGCACGCGGGCTGGCAGCGTTGATCGACGGCTTGTGGTTGCGCGGCGCGCTGTCGGGAGACGCTTTCGACACCGAGCAGGCGCAACGGATCGCTTACGAATACATGGACTTCCAACTGGCCAAGCAGGCGAGCCAGAGCACACAGAAAACGCTCGGCCCCTGACCGCCGCCATGGCGGCAGCCAACCACTTATGCACTTGCGAGGACTTTATGGCCCGTTTCGAACTGCAAAAACTCTACATCGATGGCGCGTACTCCGACGCCGGCAGCGATGCCACCTTCGAAGCCATCAACCCGGCTAACGGCGAAGTCCTCGCCCACGTGCAGCGCGCCACCAAGGAAGACGTGGAGCGCGCTGTGGTCAGCGCCGAAAAGGGCCAGAAAATCTGGGCCTCGATGACCGCCATGGAGCGTTCGCGCATCCTGCGCCGCGCCGTCGACATCCTGCGCGAGCGCAACGATGAGCTGGCCGCGCTGGAAACCCTGGACACCGGCAAGGCCTACTCCGAAACCAAGTACGTCGACATCGTCACCGGCGCCGACGTGCTGGAATACTACGCAGGCCTGGTGCCGGCCATCGAAGGCGAGCAGATCCCGCTGCGCGACACGTCCTTCGTCTACACCCGCCGCGAGCCGCTGGGCGTGGTCGCCGGCATCGGCGCGTGGAACTACCCGATCCAGATCGCCCTGTGGAAATCGGCCCCGGCCCTGGCCGCCGGCAACGCGATGATCTTCAAGCCGAGCGAAGTCACCTCGCTGACCACCCTGAAACTGGCCGAGATCTACACCGAAGCCGGCCTGCCGAACGGCGTGTTCAACGTCCTGACCGGCAGCGGCCGCGAAGTCGGCACCTGGCTGACCGAGCACCCGCGCATCGAGAAAGTCTCCTTCACCGGCGGCACCGACACCGGCAAGAAAGTCATGGCCAGCGCCTCGGCCTCGTCCCTGAAGGACGTGACCATGGAACTGGGCGGCAAGTCCCCGCTGATCATCTGCGACGACGCCGACCTGGACCGCGCCGCCGACACCGCCATGATGGCCAACTTCTACAGCTCCGGTCAGGTCTGCACCAACGGCACCCGCGTGTTCGTGCCGAGCCACCTGAAAGCGGCCTTCGAAGCCAAGATCGTCGAGCGCGTCGCCCGCATCCGCGTCGGCAACCCTGAAGACGAAAACACCAACTTCGGCCCGCTGGTCAGCTTCGCCCACATGGAAAGCGTGCTGGGCTACATCGCCAAGGGCAAGGAAGAAGGCGCACGCGTGCTGTGCGGCGGCGAGCGCATGACCGACGGCGAATTCGCCAAGGGCGCGTTCGTGGCACCGACCGTGTTCACCGACTGCACCGACGACATGACCATCGTGCGCGAAGAGATCTTCGGCCCGGTCATGGCGATCCTGACCTACGAAACCGAAGAAGAAGTGATCCGCCGCGCCAACGACACCGACTTCGGCCTGGCCGCCGGCATCGTCACCCGCGACCTGAACCGCGCCCACCGCGTGATTCATCAGCTGGAAGCGGGCATCTGCTGGATCAACGCCTGGGGCGAATCCGACGCGAAAATGCCGGTCGGCGGCTACAAGCAGTCGGGCGTCGGCCGCGAGAACGGCATCAGCTCGCTGACCAACTACACCCGCATCAAATCGGTACAGGTCGAGCTGGGCGATTACGTCTCGGTGTTCTAAGAGCCGAGTCCTGCATTGCTCGCGAGGGCCTCTTCGCGGGCAAGCCCGCTCCCGCAGGTGGGTGTCGAGCACCACACCTGTGGCATCCCCGATCCCTGTGGGAGCTGGCTTGCCAGCGATTCGAGTGCAAAGCACTCGCCGAGGCCTTGATCTGACCAACTTCAAAGAGGGTGCATTCAATGTCCCAAGTATTCGATTACATCATCGTCGGCGCCGGCTCGGCCGGTAACACCCTGGCCACCCGCCTGACCGAAGACGAAGGCGTCACCGTCCTGCTGCTCGAAGCCGGCGGCCCGGACTACCGTCTCGACTTCCGTACCCAGATGCCGGCCGCGCTGGCGTTCCCGCTGCAGGGCCGCCGCTACAACTGGGCCTACGAAACCGATCCTGAGCCGTTCATGGACGGCCGCCGGATGGAATGCGGCCGCGGCAAGGGCCTGGGCGGCTCGTCGCTGATCAACGGCATGTGCTACATCCGCGGCAACGCGATGGACTACGACGGCTGGGCGCAACTGCCGGGCCTGGAAGACTGGACCTACCTGGACTGCCTGCCGTACTTCCGCAAGGCGGAAACCCGCGACATCGGCCCGAACGACTACCACGGCGGCGAAGGCCCGGTCAGCGTGACCACGCCGAAGGCCGGCAACAACCCGCTGTTCCACGCCATGGTCGAAGCCGGCGTGCAGGCCGGCTACCCGCGCACCGAAGACCTGAACGGCTACCAGCAGGAAGGCTTCGGCCCGATGGACCGCACCGTGACGCCGAAAGGCCGCCGGTCTTCCACCGCCCGCGGCTACCTGGACACCGCCAAGAAGCGCTCGACCCTGACCATCGTCACCCACGCCCTGACCGACAAAGTGCTGTTCGAAGGCAAGCGTGCGGTCGGCGTGCGTTACCTGGTCGGCTCCGCCGAAGAGCGCGTCGAAGCCAAGGCGCGCAAGGAAGTCATCGTCTGCTCCGGCGCCATCGCTTCGCCGCAACTGCTGCAGCGTTCCGGCGTGGGCCCTGCGAAGCTGCTGGAAAGCCTCGACATTCCGGTGGTCCACGACCTGCCGGGCGTCGGCGAGAACCTGCAGGACCACCTGGAGCTGTACCTGCAGTTCGCCTGCACTCAGCCGGTGTCCCTGTACCCGTCGCTGCTGTGGCACAACCAGCCGGCCATCGGTGCCGAGTGGCTGTTCAACGGCACCGGCATCGGCGCCAGCAACCAGTTCGAGGCCGGCGGCTTCATCCGCACCCGTCCTGAGTTCGCCTGGCCGAACATCCAGTACCACTTCCTGCCGGTGGCGATCAATTACAACGGCAGCAACGGCGTGCAGGAGCACGGCTTCCAGGCGCACATGGGTTCCATGCGCTCGCCGAGCCGCGGCCGCATCCAGCTCAAGTCCAAGGATCCGCGCCAGCACCCGAGCATCCTGTTCAACTACATGGCCACCGAGCAGGACTGGCAGGAATTCCGCGACGGCATCCGCCTGACCCGCGAAATCATGCAGCAGCCTGCGCTGGACGCCTTCCGCGGCCGCGAAATCAGCCCGGGCATCGAAGTGCAAACCGATGAAGAGCTGGACAAGTTCATCCGCGAGCACGCCGAAACCGCGTTCCACCCGTCCTGCTCGTGCAAGATGGGCACCGACGAGATGGCGGTGGTCGACGGCCAGGGCCGCGTGCACGGCATGCAGGGCCTGCGCGTGGTCGATGCCTCGATCATGCCGATCATCACCACCGGCAACCTGAACGCGCCGACGATCATGATGGCCGAGAAAATCGCCGACAAGATCCGTGGCCGCCAGCCGCTGCCGCGCAGCAAGGCCGCCTACTACGTGGCCGGCGATGCGCCGGTCAAAGGCAAGCCGCTGCGTGAAGTGAGCGCTGTCGCGCAGTAAGCCGTAGCGCCGCGTCACGGCCAATCGCGAGCAGGCTCGCTCCCACAGGGGATCTCCAGTGAACACAGTATTCGTGAACATTGGAAAACCACTGTGGGAGCGAGCCTGCTCGCGATGAGGCCTTCAAGTTTCCCGCCTTCAGCAGTAAACCTTCCTACTCCCCCTCTTCACTTGATCCTACCCCCACGCAGGCCTACTCTAGTCCTCGCCCCATCGCGTCACCCCTCCCCGCCGAATCCGCTCCGCCACAACTCCATGACAAGGAGGTTTCCGAATGTTCGATTTCCACCCCCGGCTCAAGCAGCGCTTCGCTGCCCTGCGCACGGGTGCCGAATTCTTTTCTTTGCGCTACGTGCGCGAGTCCGGCCAGTACCTGTCGGTGCGCAAGAACGTCGCCGAGCCGCCGAGCCTGAGCCGCGACGAAGGCGCGATGCTCACTGTCCGGGTCAACGGCGTCGAGGCCTACGCCGCCACCAACGACCTGTCGCAGCAGGGCCTGCAGGCCGCCCTCGACCGTGCCGAACAGCAGGCCCGGCGGCTCAAGCCCCACGCCCTGCTCGACCTGCGCAGCCAGCCGGTGTCCGGCGACCGTGCCGACTATTTTTCGCCCCACCTCGACCAACCCCTGCCGTCCCTGAGCGAATGCTTCGAGCTGCTCGGCGCGGAGTCCGCCTCGGTGCCCAAGGATGAGCGCCTGGTGAACTGGGAAGTGAGCCTGGGCATCACCCACGTCGAGCAGATCTACCTGAGCAGCGCCGGCGCCGAACTGCGCCAGGCCCAGCGTTTCGTCTATCCGGGCCTGGACGTCACCGCCTACGACGGCAACGACAGCCAGACCCGCAGCCTTGGCCGGGAGAACTTCGGCCAGCAGGGAGGCATGGACGTGGTCAGTCGCTGCGGCCTGATCGGCGCCGGCCCGCGGGTGGCCGACCAGGCGCTGCAACTGCTGCTGGCGCCGAACGCCCCGCAAGGACCGCGCGACCTGCTGCTGATGCCCGACCAGATGATGCTGCAGATCCACGAATCCATCGGCCATCCGCTGGAGCTGGACAGGATCCTCGGCGACGAGCGCAACTACGCCGGCACCAGCTTCGTCACCGCCGCCGACTTCGGCACCCTGCAGTACGGCTCGAAGCTGCTCAACGTGACCTTCGACCCGGACATCCCCGAAGAGCTGGCCAGCTACGGCCACGACGATGACGGCAGCGCCGCCAGCAAGCAGTTCCTGATCCGCGAAGGCCTGCTGGTGCGGCCGCTGGGCGGGGCGCTGTCGCAGTTCCGCGCCGGCCTCGACGGCGTCGCCAACAGCCGCGCCTGCGGCTGGAACCGCCCGCCGATCGACCGCATGGCCAACCTCAACATCGAGCCGGGCGACCAGTCGCTGGAGCAGCTGATCAACGGCATCGAGCACGGCATCCTGATGAGCACCAACCGCTCGTGGTCGATCGACGATGCCCGCAACAAATTCCAGTTCGGCTGCGAGTGGGGCCAACTGATCGAGAACGGCGAACTCAAGGGCGTGGTGAAGAACCCGAACTACCGGGGCATCTCCGCGCATTTCTGGAAGAGCCTGCGCGCCGTCGGCAACGCCGGCACCACCCGCGTGCTGGGCACGCCCAACTGCGGCAAGGGCGAGCCGAACCAGGTGATCCGCGTCGGCCACGCCTCGCCGGCCTGCGTATTCAGCAACGTTGATGTGTTTGGGGGAGACGCCTGATGAGTATTTCCAGGAACGGGAGCGCCGCCTTCAAGGCGCTGGTCGACTGGCTGCATGACGCCGTGCGCGAACCGGAGCAGTTCACCCTCAGCTACGCGGCCGAGTCCTCGGCGTTCGTGCGCTTCAACCACGCCAAGGTGCGCCAGGCCGGGCAAGTGCAGCAGGCCAGCGTCGGGCTGAAGCTGATCGACGACGGCCGCCATGCGGACTTGCAGATCACCCTGTCCGGCGAGCCGGAGAGCGACCTGCAACGCCTGGCCGAGGGCCTGCAGCAGCTGCGCGAGACCGTGCCGCTGCTGCCGCAGGATCCGTACCTGCTGCTCAACCACAACCACTGGCAGAGCCAGAGCGTGCAGGAACATCCGCTGCCGGACACCGAAGACGTGGTGGCGCAGATCACCGAAGCCGCCGCCGGCCTGGACCTGGTGGGTTTCTATGCCGCCGGGCCGATCAGCCGCGGTTTCGCCAGCTCATCGGGGGCGTTCGGCTGGCACCAGGCCAACAGCTTCAATTTCGACTTCAGCCTGTTCCACGACAACGGCCAGGCCGTGAAGGCCAGCTACGCCGGCCACGACTGGAGCCGCGAAGGCTTCGCCCAGCGCTTCGCCCAGGCCCGCGAGCAACTGGCATTCCTCGGCCGGCCGCTGCGCACCCTGGCGCCGGGGCAATACCGGGCGTACCTGGCGCCGGCGGCGCTGGAGGAAATCATGGGCATGCTGAGCTGGGGCGGATTCTCGGCCCAGTCGATCGCCAGCAAGAGCAGCCCGCTGCAGAAGCTGTATGCCGGCGATCAGGCCTTCAGTCCGCTGGTCTGCGTCGACGAGCAGGTCAGCGGCTCGTTGAGCCCGGCGTTTTCCGGTGAAGGCTACCCGCGCAGCGACCTGCGCCTGATCGTCGAGGGCAAGGCCGGCGACCGTCTGGTGGGTTCGCGCAGCGCCGCCGAATACGGCCTCGCCGCCAACGGCGCCGGCGGCGGCGAAGCGCCGAGCGCGATGAACATGGCCGCCGGCGAACTGCCCCAGGACGAAATCCTCAAGCGGTTGGGCACCGGGCTGTACATCAGCAACCTGTGGTACCTCAACTACTCGGACCAACCGGCGGCGCGCCTGACCGGCATGACCCGCTTCGCGACCTTCTGGGTCGAGGACGGCCAGATCCAGGCGCCGGTCAGCACCATGCGGTTCGACGACAGCGCCTACAGCCTGCTGGGTTCGCAGCTGGAAGCCCTGACCGCCGAACGGGAACTGCTGCTGTCGGCCAGCACGTACAGCCAGCGCAACACGTCTTCGGCGCTGCTGCCGGGGGCGCTGGTCAGCAAACTCACATTGACGTTGTAGCAACGCGCCTCGACCGTGGCGAGGGAGCTTGTCGGATCGCCGCACCGTCCCGCTCGGATGCGCAGTAGCCGCAAACCCGGATCACGGCTGGGGCCGCTTCGCGCCCCGGCGGGAGCAAGCTCCCTCGCCACAAAAAACACACGTCCGAACCGACCGCCGCAAGAGGTTCCATGCCCGACCGCACGCCGCTTGACGCCATCACCGCCCGCTGGTTGCCGTGGGTCGTGGCCATCGCTTTCTTCATGCAGTCCCTCGACGGGACGATCCTCAACACCGCCCTGCCGGCCATGGCCCGTGACCTGGCCGAAGACCCGCTGCGCATGCAGGGCGTGGTCATCGCCTACATGCTCACCGTGGCCCTGCTGATCCCCGCCTCGGGCTGGATCGCCGACCGCTTCGGCACCAAGAAGATCTTCTTCGGCGCCATCCTGCTGTTCAGCCTCGGCTCGCTGCTTTGTGCGCTCTCGGACAGCCTGAGCATGCTGGTGGGCGCCCGGGTGATCCAGGGCCTGGGCGGCGCGCTGATGCTGCCGGTCGGACGGCTGGTGGTGCTGCGCGCCTACCCGCGCTCCGAACTGGTGCGGATCATGGGCTTCATCACCATCCCCGGCCTGCTCGGCCCGCTGATCGGCCCGACCATGGGCGGCTGGATGGTGCAGTACCTGACGTGGCACTGGATCTTCCTGATCAACCTGCCGGTGGGCGTCATCGGCTGCTACGCGGTGTGGAAGTTCATCCCCGACCTGCGCGGCAGCGAGCGCACGCGCTTCGACAGCATGGGCTTTGTGCTGTTCGGCGCGGCGATGATCCTGATCACCATCGCCATGGAAGGCCTGGGCGAACTGCACCTGCCGCACCTGCGCGTGATGCTGCTGCTGTTCGCCGGGCTGGCGTGCCTGGCGGCGTACTGGCTGCGCGCCGGGCACATCGACAATCCGCTGTTCGCGCCGTCGCTGTTCAAGACCCGCACCTTCGCCGTCGGCATCCTCGGCAACCTGTTCGCCCGCCTGGGCAGCGGCGCCCTGCCGTTCCTGGTGCCGTTGCTGCTGCAGGTGGCGCTGGGCTATTCGCCGTCCCAGGCCGGGATGAGCATGCTGCCGCTGGCCGCGGCGGCGATGGTCGCCAAGTGGGTGGCGCGGCCGCTGATCGAGCGGCTGGGCTACCGCATCGTGCTCACCGGCAACACCCTGGCGCTGGGGATCATGCTGGCGAGCATGGGCCTGGTCAGCGAGCAGACGCCGTACTGGCTGCTGCTGTGCCTGCTGGCGATCCTGGGGGCGATCAACTCGCTGCAGTTCACCGCCATGAACACCGTGACCCTGATCGACCTCGACGACGCCAGCGCCAGCAGCGGCAACAGCCTGCTGTCGGTGGTGGCGCAGCTGTCGCTGAGCCTGGGCGTGGCCTGCGCCGGCGCGCTGCTGGGCGGGTTCACCGCGCAGATCGGCAACGACGGCGTCGACACCGTCCTGGGCGCGTTCCAGCTGACGTTCGTGACGGTGGGCGTCATGGCGATGCTGGCCGCGACGATCTTCTCGCAGCTGTCGAGGGAGGACGGGCGGCGCGCACGCGGCACGGAGCAGCACATCGAACATTGACCGCTGTTCGTCCAGAACTTTCGAGGAAAGTGGCACGGTGCTGGTACACTGCGCGACATTTTGTTTTGCAGGCCCGTCCCGTGACCACCATCGCCACCGCTTTCAACACTTTGCCGCTGTCCGCCGCCATGCTGGCTAACCTCGACTCCCTCGGTTATGCCCAGATGACGCCGATCCAGGCGCAGAGCTTGCCGGTGATCCTCAAGGGGCTGGACCTGATCGCCCAGGCCAAGACCGGCAGCGGCAAGACCGCCGCGTTCGGCATCGGCCTGCTGAACCCGATCAACCCGCGCTACTTCGGCTGCCAGGCGCTGGTGATGTGCCCGACCCGCGAGCTGGCCGACCAGGTGGCCAAGGAAATCCGCCGCCTGGCCCGCGCCGAAGACAACATCAAAGTGCTGACCCTGTGCGGCGGCGTGCCCTTCGGCCCGCAGATCGCTTCGCTGGAGCACGGCGCGCACATCATCGTCGGCACGCCGGGGCGCATCCAGCAGCACCTGAGCAAGGGCACCCTGGTGCTCGACGGCCTCAACACCCTGGTGCTGGACGAAGCCGACCGCATGCTGGACATGGGCTTCTACGACGCCATCGAAGACATCCTCGGCCAGACCCCGGCACGCCGCCAGACGCTGCTGTTCTCCGCCACGTACCCGGCGGGCATCAAGCAACTGGCGTCGAACTTCATGCGCGATCCGCAGCAGGTGAAGGTCGAGGCGCTGCACGACGACAGCCAGATCGAACAGCGCTTCTACGAGATCGCCCCCGAAGAGCGCCTGAGCGCGGTGACCAAAGTGCTCGGCCACTTCCGCCCGGCCTCCTGCGTGGCGTTCTGCTTCACCAAGCAGCAGGTGCAGGAGACCGTCGACCACCTGACCGCCAAAGGCATTTCGGCCGTTGGCCTGCACGGCGACCTGGAGCAGCGCGACCGCGACCAGGTGCTGGCGATGTTCGCCAACCGCAGCACCTCGGTGCTGGTGGCCACCGACGTCGCCGCCCGCGGCCTGGACATCGATGCGCTGGACATGGTGATCAACGTCGAGCTGGCCCGCGACTCCGAAGTCCACATCCACCGCGTCGGCCGCACCGGCCGGGCCGGCGAGAAAGGCATCGCGGTCAGCCTGGTGGCGCCGTCGGAAGCGCACCGCGCACGGGCCATCGAAGAGCGCCAGAAGGCCCCGCTGAACTGGGACCAGGTGGACAACCTCAAGTCCCAGGGCGGCGGGCCGCTGCTGCCGGCCATGAGCACCCTGTGCATCGCCGCCGGGCGCAAGGACAAGGTTCGCCCGGGCGACATCCTCGGCGCCCTCACCGGCGACGCGGGCATCCCCGGCGCCCAGGTGGGCAAGATCGCGATCTTCGACTTCCAGGCCTACGTGGCGGTGGAGCGCGGCATCGCCAAGCAGGCCCTGGCGCGGCTCAACAGCGGCAAGATCAAGGGCCGTTCGCTGCGGGTGCGGATCCTGTAAGCGACCTTTCGCCCCTAGAAAATCCCCTGTGGGAGCGAGCCCGCTCGCGATGGCGGACGGTCAGCCGACAACCCTGTCGAATGTACCGGCCTCATCGCGAGCAGGCTCGCTCCTACAGGGGGCCCGGTGATTTTGAAATTTGTGTGAGGACACCGTTTTGCGCTCTACCGAAGTCGTGATCATTGGCGCCGGCGCCGCCGGTTTGATGTGTGCCCTGACCGCCGCCGGGCGCGGGCGCCAGGTGCTGCTGCTCGACCACGCGAACAAGGCCGGCAAGAAAATCCTGATGTCCGGCGGCGGGCGCTGCAACTTCACCAACATGTACACCGAGCCTGGCAATTTCCTGTCGCAGAACCCGCACTTCTGCAAATCCGCCCTGGCCCGCTACACCCAATGGGACTTCATCGGCCTGGTCGCCAAGCACGGCGTGCCGTACCACGAGAAGAAACTCGGCCAGCTGTTCTGCGACAACAAGTCCAGCGACATCCTCGGCATGCTCCTCGACGAGTGCGAACAAGTGGGCGTCGAACTGCGCCTGGACACCTCGATCCAGACCATCGAGAAGACCGAAGGCGGCTACCTGCTCGACACCACCCTCGGCCAGGTGCAGTGCCGGTCGCTGGTGATCGCCACCGGCGGCCTGTCGATCCCGACCCTGGGCGCCACCGGCTTCGGCTATCAGGTGGCCAAACAGTTCGGCCACGAACTGCTGCCGACCCGCGCCGGGCTGGTGCCGTTCACCATCACCGACCAGCTCAAGGACCTGTGCGGCGAACTGTCGGGCACGTCGGTCGATTGCCTGGTCAGCTGCAACGGCCAGAGCTTTCGCGAGAACATCCTGTTCACCCACCGCGGCCTCAGCGGCCCGGCGATCCTGCAGATCTCGTCGTTCTGGGAATCCGGCGACACGGTGGAGATCAACCTGCTGCCGGACCACGACGCCGCCGGCTGGCTGCAACAGCAGCAGGCCGAACGCCCGAACAGCGAACTGAAGACCCTGCTGGGGGAAATCTTCACCAAGAAGATGGCCAACCTGCTGGCGGACAGCTGGTTCGTCTCCAAGCCGATGAAGCAGTACACCCACGCGGAACTGGCGGACATCGCCGACAAGCTCGGCAGCTGGACAGTCGTGCCGGCGGGCACCGAGGGCTACCGCACCGCCGAAGTCACCCTGGGCGGCGTGGACACCCGCGAGGTGTCGTCCAAGACCATGGAATCGCTGAAAAGCCCCGGCCTGTACTTCGTCGGCGAAGTGCTCGACGTCACCGGGCACCTGGGCGGCTTCAACTTCCAGTGGGCCTGGGCCTCGGGCTACGCGGCGGCGCAGTACGTCTGATCCGCAGCAAATCAAAACTGTGGGAGCGAGCCTGCTCGCGAAGACGGTCTGACATTCGGCACTCATGCTGAATGGCACACCGCTTTCGCGAGCAGGCTCGCTCCCACTTTCGTTTGGCGTGAAGCGATGAGGAACACTTTTTGCTGCCCGATGTGATCGGCGCCATTGCGTCGGCGTCATTACTGGCTCAATTTAGCGGCATCGCCTCGGAAGGCCTTCGCATTTCATGTCCTCGACCTCGTTTCGTCAGTCTTTGCGGCGCCTGTGGGCGCTGGACAAGTTCAGCTACAGCGTGCGGGTGTTCATCGCCCTGACCGGCAGCATGGCCCTGTGCTGGTATCAGGATGAAATGGGGCTGCTGATCCCGCTGTTCCTGGGGATCATCGCCAGCGCCCTGGCCGAGACCGACGACAGCTGGCAAGGCCGCCTCAACGCGCTGGCGGTGACGCTGGTGTGCTTCAGCGTCGCCGCGCTGTCGGTGGAGCTGCTGTTCCCCTACCCCGTCGTGTTCGTCATCGCATTGGCGCTGGCCAGCTTCGGCCTGACCATGCTCGGCGCCTTGGGCGAGCGTTACGGGGCGATCGCTTCGGCCACGCTGATCCTGTCGGTGTACACGATGATCGGCGTCGACCAGCGCGGCGGCGCGGTCAGCGACTTCTGGCACGAGCCGATGCTGCTGGTGGCCGGCGCCGCGTGGTACGGCCTGCTCTCGGTGCTGTGGCAGGCGATGTTCTCCAACCAGCCGGTGCAGCAGAGCCTGGCGCGGCTGTTCCGCGAGCTGGGCTACTACCTCAAGCTCAAGGCCTCGCTGTTCGAGCCGATCCGCCAACTGGACGTCGAGGCCCGGCGCCTGGAACTGGCGCAGCAGAACGGCCGGGTGGTGGCGGCGCTCAACACCGCCAAGGAAATCATCCTGCACCGGGTCGGCAACGGTCGCCCAGGCTCGAAGGTCAGCCGCTACCTGAAGCTGTACTTCCTGGCCCAGGACATCCACGAGCGCGCCAGCTCCTCGCACTACCCCTACAACGCCCTGGCCGAAGCGTTCTTCCACAGCGACGTGCTGTTCCGCTGCCAGCGCCTGCTGCGCCAGCAAGGCAAGGCCTGCCGGGCGCTGGCCGAATCGATCCAGATGCGCCAGCCGTTCACCTACGACGCCAGCTTCGCCGAAGCCCTGGGCGACCTGCACGCCTCCCTCGAACACCTGCGCATCCAGAGCAACCCGGCCTGGCGCGGCCTGCTGCGTTCGCTGCGGGCGCTGGCGGCCAACCTCGGCACCCTCGACCGCCTGCTCAGCGACGCCAGCAACCCCGACGCCCTGGCCGACGCCACCGACAGCAGCCTGCTCGACCGCTCGCCGCGCAACCTCAAGGACGTGTGGACGCGCCTGCGCACGCAACTGACGCCGACCTCGCTGCTGTTCCGCCACGCCCTGCGCCTGCCGCTGGCCTTGAGCATCGGCTACGGCATGGTGCACCTGATCCACCCTTCGCAGGGCTACTGGATCATCCTCACCACGCTGTTCGTCTGCCAGCCGAACTACGGCGCCACCCGGCGCAAGCTCGGCCAGCGGATCTTCGGCACCGCCATCGGCCTGACCGTGGCCTGGGCGCTGTTCGACCTGTTCCCCAGCCCGCTGGTGCAGTCGTGCTTCGCCATCGCCGCCGGCGTGGTGTTCTTCACCAACCGCACCACGCGCTATACCGTGGCGACCGCCGCGATCACCATCATGGTGCTGTTCTGCTTCAACCAGGTGGGCGACGGCTACGGCCTGTTCGTCCCGCGCCTGCTCGATACCCTGCTGGGCAGCCTGATCGCGGGCCTGGCGGTGTTCCTGTTCCTGCCGGACTGGCAAGGCCGGCGGCTGAACAAGGTGCTGGCCAACACCCTGACCTGCAACAGCGTCTACCTGCGCCAGATCATGCAGCAGTACGCCGCCGGCAAGAGCGACGACCTCGCCTACCGGCTGGCCCGGCGCAACGCGCACAACGCCGACGCGGCGCTGTCCACCACCCTGGCGAACATGCTCATGGAGCCAGGGCATTTCCGTAAGGAGGCCGACGTCGGCTTCCGTTTCCTGGTGCTGTCGCACACCCTGCTCAGCTACCTCTCGGGCCTGGGCGCGCACCGGGAAACCCGCTTGCCGGAGGACGTGCGCGAGCACCTGATCGACGGCGCCGGCGTCAGCCTGGCGGCCAGCATCGACGACATCGCCCAGGGCCTGGCGAGCAAGCAGCCGATCGCGATCCAGAGCGACGAGGAAGAAGCGCTGGCCAACGCGCTGGAACAGATGCCGGACGAGATCGATGAAGGGCAGCGGCTGGTGCAGACCCAGTTGGCGCTGATCTGCCGTCAGCTGGGCCCGTTGCGGACCCTGGCGGCGCATTTGATCAAGGACACCGGCGAGGCCTGAAGCCTGCGGCGCCTTTTAAGGCGCCATCGCCAGCAGGCTGGCTCCCACCTTTGAAGATTGGAATGCAGTCCACTGTGGGAGCCAGCCTGCTGGCGATGAGGCCATCCACCGCACAGCGGATTCCGGACCAAGGCTCACATGCCATGCTGCCTGAGCAGCTTGTCGTAGCTGCCGTCGGCCTTCATCGCCGCGATCTCCCGGTCGAATCCGGCCACGATCTGCTCGTGCTGCGGGTTCTTCAGGCTCACCAGGATGTGCAGGCTGTTCTCGCTCAGGGGCTTGGGCAGGAACTCCACGGCATTGCGCACTTTCGGCGCTTCCCGGGCCAGGTAGTAGCGGGCGACGTACTCGTCCTCCAGCGTCAGCTTGACCCGGTCCGCCGCCAGCATGCGCACGGCCATGGCGAAGTTGTGCACCGGGATCTTCTGCAGCGCGGTGTCGGCGTCGAACGGCGCCGAATAGGCGTAGCCGCGCACCACCGCGATCGGGTAAGTGTGCAGCTCCTCCAGGCTGTTGTATTCCAGCGGCACGTCCTTGCGCTTGAGGAAGCGCACGCGGTTGAGCAGGTACTCGCCGGAGAACTGCCCAAGCTTGGTCCGCTCGTCGTTGTACCAGGCGTTGACCAGCACGTCGTAGCGGCCCTCGCCGACACCGAGCAAGGCCCGCGCCCAAGGCACCTGTTCATAGCTGCTGGCATACCCGGCCCGGGACAGGGCCGTGCTGACGATGTCCGTGGCCAGCCCGCCGTTGGCCAGCGTCTCGTCGGTGAACGGCGGCCAGACGTCGAACACCAGGCGCAGCTTCTCCGCGGCAGCGCTTTGGCCCAGCAACAGCAATCCAATCAAAGCAAAGGCTCGATGCAATCGCGGCATGCTTGAAAATCCTTAGCGGGCGGGCTGCCCGACGTGTTTTCAGTCAAAACCCCAAGGCCTGTTGACGTGCATCCCAGGCCCTAACATTAGCTCATTGCAGCCAGTGCACAGCGCTTACCAGCAGATTACACAAAGAACCCGGAACCGCGAGAACGGAATGATGGCATTTTGGTCTTTGTCACAGATTTATGCGCCATACAGACATATTCCGGCGCGGCGCTTAGTATCGGGCGACGCCAATCAAGGAATCGGACAATGACAATCGAGTGGGTCTGCAAACATCACAGCGATCTGGGCAAGGAGCAGCTGTACGCCATCCTGAAGCTGCGCTCGGAAGTGTTCGTGGTCGAACAGCGCTGCGCCTACCTGGATCCCGACGGCCAGGACCTGGAAGGCGACACCTGCCACCTGATGGGCTGGGAGGGCGATGAACTGGTGGCGTACCTGCGCCTGCTGGATCCGCAGTCCCAGGGCGGCGACGTGGTGATCGGCCGGGTGCTCACGGCGCCGAAGGGACGCGGCAAGGGGCTGGGCCACGAAATGATGGAACAGGCGCTGAAACAGGCCGAAAAGCATTGGCCGCAGGTGCCGATCTACCTGTCGGCCCAGGCTCACCTGCAGGGGTACTACGGGCGCTACGGGTTCGCCGTGGCGGGCGAGGAATACCTCGAAGACGACATTCCGCACATCGGCATGCGCCGGGCTTGAGGGTCTCATCGCCAGCAGGCCCGCTCCTACAGATCCCGTGTGGGAGCCAGCCTGCCGGCGATGGCATCAGCCCGCTCACCGCAGCGCTCAGGGATACTCCAGCACCGCCTTGATCTGCCGCAGGTTGCGCTCGATCCACCCCCGGTCGATCGCCCCCCACTCGCGGATCCGGTAGCGCCCGGCATGGTTGCGCGCGCCCTCTTCCTGCTCGAACTCGCAGACGATGTCCAGGTCCGCCAGCGCCGCGATGGTGTCCTGCGCCGTGCGCCGGGGCATGCCGGTGGCGTCGGTCAGCGCCGGCACGCTGCTGGCCAGGCCGCTGTCGATC
Organism: Pseudomonas sp. NPDC089534; assembly: GCF_044749305.1. NCBI lineage: Bacteria > Pseudomonadati > Pseudomonadota > Gammaproteobacteria > Pseudomonadales > Pseudomonadaceae > Pseudomonas > Pseudomonas sp. NPDC089534. Next base: position 19,953 of record NZ_JBIVHR010000069.1, read on the forward strand.
AGGTACGCCACGTACAGACGGCGGTAGAAACTGCTCTTGGTCTTGCTCACGTCCATCCACACACTCCTTGTCGCGTCAGTTGATCGCTACTGCAGATCCCGCCAGGTCAGGTACACCCGCAGGTCGAACTCGATCTGGTGATAGCCCGGCAGCATGTGCTCGCACAGCTTGTAGAACGCCTTGTTGTGGTCCGACTCTTTGAAGTGCGCCAGTTCGTGCACCACGATCATCTTCAGGAACGGCGGCGCGGCCTCTTTGAACAGCGAGGCGATGCGGATTTCCTTCTTGGCCTTGAGCTTGCCGCCCTGCACCCGCGACACCGTGGTGTGCAGGCCGAGGGCGCGGTGGGTCAGGTCGAGGCGGTTGTCGAACAGCACCTTGTCGATGGCCGGGGCGTTGCGCAGGTATTCCTGCTTCAGCTCCAGCGCGTAGCCGTACAGGGCCTTGTCGCTCTGCACGTCGTGACGGCCGGGGTAGCGCTGATCGAGATAATCGCCGAGGCGACCGTCGGCGATCAGTTGGCGCACCTGATCCTGCAGTTGCACGGGATAGGCCTGGAGGTATTTCAACGCAGTCATGGGGCAGGCGGCACGGGCTCATGGAAAGGCCGCCAGTGTAGCGAATTCAACCGGCCAGCGCGCCCCAGTCGAACGGCTGGGCAAAGCGCACGGTCTCGTCGGCGACCATCGGCCGCGCCACCAGGAACCCCTGCACGTACTCGCAGCCATGGGCCAGCAGCCACTGGTACTGCGCCAGGGTCTCGACACCCTCGGCGATCACCAGCAGGCCGTACTCCCTGCTCAGTTCGAGCACGCTGCGCACCAGCGAGGAGTCCCGCGCCGAGTCCGGCAATCGGGCGATCAGGTGCCGGTCGAGCTTCAGCGTATCCAGCTCCAGGTCGCGCAGGTGCGCCAAAGAGCACGCGCCGGAGCCGAAGTCGTCCAGCGCCACCCGCACCCCAAGATTGCGCAGCAGCCGCAGCTGCTTGCGCGTGTCGTCGGGATTGACCGTCAACGCCTCTTCGGTGACTTCCACCTCCAGCTGCCGTGGCTTCAATCCATGACGCTCCAGCACCTGGCGCAGCTCGGTGACCAGGTTCGGCAGGCCGAACTGGGTGTTGCTCAGGCTCACGCCCAGCACCAGGTCCTCATCGAACTGCGCCTGCCAGGCCTTCCGTTGCCCGGCGCTGTGGTGGTAGATCCAACTGCCGAGGCGGCTGATCAGCTGCGCCTCTTCCAACAGCGGCAGGAACAGCCCCGGCGGCACGTCGCCGGCGCTAGGATGGTGCCAGCGCAGCAACGCCTCGAAGCCGCGGATCCGCCCGTCGGCGATCGCCACCTGCGGTTGGTAGACCAGATTGAAATCGAGGTTCTCGATGGCCGTGCGCACGCTCTCCTCCAGCATCAGCCGCGAGCGCGCCCGGCCGTTCATCTCCGGGTCGTAGAAACGGTACTGCTGACGCCCGGCGCGCTTGGCCTCGTACATGGCGATGTCCGAGGCACGCAGCAAGCCGTCGACGCTGTTGCCGCAGTCCGGGTACGTGGCGATGCCGATGCTGGCGCCCAGGGTGACGTCCATGCCCTCGATCTGCTGACAGATCGACACCCGTTCGATGAGCTTCTCCGCAATCTTCGCCGCCTGTTCGGGAAACTCCAGGTCCAGCAGCGCCGTGAACTCGTCCCCGCCCATCCGCGCCAGAATGTCGAACGGGCGCAGGCACGCCTTCAACTGCTCGGACACCCAGCGCAGCACCCGGTCGCCGGCATCGTGGCCGAGGGAATCGTTGACCCGCTTGAAGCCGTCGAGGTCCAGGTACATCAGCACCCAGGCGCTGTCGCTGCGCTCGCCGCGCAACAGCAGATTCTCGACGGTCTGGTAGAAGCCGCGCCGGTTGAGCAGCCCGGTCAACGGGTCGGTGACAGCCTGGAACTCCAACTGCTGATGCAGGTGGCGCACCACCGACATGTCCAGCACCGTCACCACCATCGCATGCTGTTCGGTGGGCAGCGGCGCGCAGGACAACGCCACCGGCACCTGCTGGCCCGGCGCGGTGCGCAGCAAGGCGTCGTGCAGGCGCAGGGTTTCGCCCCGCTTGTAGCTCACGTAGAAATCGGAATCGGCCCACAAGGGAATGTGAGGCTTTTGCAGGAAATCGAGAAACTCCTGACCTTGCAGCTCCTGCACGGGCGCGTTGAGCAGTCGGGAGATCGCCGGATTGGCGAAACGGATCAAGCCGTCCTCGGCCAACACCAGGATCCCCTCGGCCGCGTTGTCCAGCACCGAGGCGTTGAACGCCCGGGCGATCTCCAGATCCTGGCTCAGGCGCTGCAGGGCCCGGCGGTTGCGCTGGTGCTCCAGCAGCGCCTGCACCTTGGGCTTGAGGATCTGCGGGTCGAAGGGCTTGAACAGGTAATCCACCGCGCCGCTGGCGTAGCCCTTGATCACGGCGTCCTGGGACTGTTCGTTGGCGGTCAGGAAAATGATCGGCGTCAGGCGCGTGCGCTGGCTGCCGCGCATCAGCCGCGCGACCTCGAAACCGTCCATGCCCGGCATCTGCACATCCAGCAGCACCAGGTCGACATCGTGTTCGAGCAGCAGGTTGAGGGCTTCGAAACCCGAGGCGGCCGTCATCACCTGCCAGTCCTGGCGCTGCAAAAGCGCCCGCATGCTGATCAGGTTTTCAGGGTAATCATCAACGATCAAAAGGACTGAACTGCCTTCACCTGGCTGTGGTTGCGCGCATTCCATGCTGCTTCTCTTGTCGGGACGTCAGACGGGATTCCGGTGAAAAACCGTACACCTACTGAGCCATCACTCTAGTCCGGGATCGGCAAAAGCTGTAGCTATCACAGGGCCATCACCCAAGCAAACGCTTGAGTAGCCGACTAACGGTCGTCGCTGGAGCCCCCGAAAACCGGGAAGGATGGCACTTCGACAGGATGTTGGCGCCAATCATCCGCCGAGCGGGCGTTAACAAAAAACGCCCCTGCGCTTATAAAGTCCGCCCCCGAAAGGCGCGGGCTAGAGCTTCTGGCACGTGCGTGCAGCGAAAACAAGCGGAAGCACCGACATGATCGACCTCGCAACCTGGAACCTCAGCGTTCCCGTCGGCAACCCGCCGTACACTGTCGAAACCTCCAAGCTGGTGAACGGTTTCAAGGACCAGTACTTCCACTCCGACACCGGCACGCTGTTCTTCTGGTCGCCGGTCACCGGCTCCAAGACCGAGAACGCCATCTACCCGCGCACCGAACTGCGCGAAACCTACAGCAACGGCACCCTGCGCAACTGGTACTACCCAGACGCCGACAACCTGCTGCGCGCAACCTTGGCGGTGAACAAGGTGCCCAGCTCCGGCAAGATCGTCATCGGCCAGATCCACGCCTACGAAAGCCAGCGGCCGCTGGTGAAACTCGAATACCAGTACAAGACCAAGACCGGCACCGGCAACCTGGTGATCAAGGTGCGCATGCACCCGGACGACGAAGACAGCCGCGTCATCACCCTGGCCACCGGCATCAAGCTGGACCGCGAATTCAACTACCTCATCCACCTCAGCCCCGGCGGCGCGCTCGGCGTGAGTGCGGCGGGCTACCAGTGGGACAGCCAAATCAGCGCGACCTGGCGCAACAAGCCGCTGTACTTCAAGGCCGGGGTGTATGTGCAGGACAACACTGGGTACACCAGCGAGGGCGGGCAGGTGACGTTTTCCAAGCTCGATATCGATCACAACAAGTAACCGACCCTGTACCCACTGTGGCGAGGGCGCTTGTCGGATCGCCGCACCGTCCCGCTGGCCTGCGCAGCAGGCCCTGCTTTTAAAAAGATGAGAAACGAGGGTCGCTACGCGCCCCGGCGGGAGCAAGCTCCCTCGCCACAGGGCCTTCATTGCCAGCTCGATTTTCGCGTCTGTTTAAAGGCGTTTGCCGTTACTTCCTGAACCCTACAACGGCTTGCGCCGCTGCCTACCGGTACGCCAGAATCCGCCGGCTTGTGCGCTTGGGGGCCCCTCGGTAACTTGATTCGCGTCACTGACTTCCAGTGATCGGGTTTAGTAGCCCGCGGAGTTTCTTCAGCAAGGTGCAAAGCACCGCCAGTCAGATCTCCCCGTCTGACCTTAATGGCGGCTGTGTGCAGGGCGCTTCGGCGCGCCGGTTTATGCTGAATACTTCCCGGTCTACTAACCTGCGCACAGCTGCCACCCTACTTTTAGTAGAGAAGGCGAAGCAGCTCCATTCAGGAGTATTCAGCATATGTTCAAAGTTACCCCGAACCCTCCGGAAACCGATCCGGCCTCCCCCTACGAATCCATCGATTCCCGCAAGCTCCACGAAGCCGCCGAACGCGCCCTCGACCACTACCTCAACCCCACCACGCCCACCTACCCCACCCACGACCCCATGTACTTCGCCAACCCGGCCTACACCACCGAATCCTTGCTGGCCGACGCCAGCGAAAACCTCGGCTCGGCCAGCGCCATGCTCGACCACTTCGCTACCCTGCTCGACACCCCGCACCGCAAACTGGCCCAGGGCATTGCGCAGTTGGTCATGTTGGGAGAGTTGGCGGTGAATCAGGCGTTGGATAACGTTGAGCCGAAGCTGTAGCGCCCGAGCCGGATGACACGCATCTGACCTGCGCCATCAAAAAACCCGCCAATCGGCGGGTTTTCTGTTGCGATGCACAAAAGAAAGAGCGAACGCCAACCTGTCAGCCGTTTGGCGATATCCCCACGCCGGTCAATTTCAAATGCGTCTAGAAAACTGTCAGACCTGACAGTGGTCGCTGCATCTGCACGCCATCATCATGCCGATTAGGAATCCGTAATCTGGAGAATGGAAATGGCCAACATCATGCACAACAAATACACCTCGAAAAACTATGAGTTGATTATCGTCGCCCAAGACGAAAGCGCCGGAAAAGTACGGGTAGTCATCTCCAGAAACGGCTCGAGCAAGTTCAACGACGTGGTCGGCAGCTTCACTTTTTACAATGACAGACAGACAACCGTGATGTGGTTCACCACATGTGACTCCAAATGGCGATTGGAAGCGCCTTATCGCAACGGCGACAAGAATTTTGACAATTGGTCAGCAACGAAGACATCGATAGTCGATACCACAAATGTCGAAAATGTCTATTTCACTTATGACATTTTTGAAACTACGTAACGACCAGAACACTTGCTGAATACCTAGTAGCCACCCCCTAACAAGGAATTAAGGACGTACTCAACATTAAAAACACACCTTCAAAAAACACAACAAATTAAATAGCAAAACAAATCAAACACCTGTCAACCATGACAGTGGAAAATGCACTTTCCGCGCTCACTATTAAACCGAGCGACTGCATAGTTCGCCGCTCACTCGAACCTAACTCAAGGAGAGTAAAATGGCCCTCATGACCCCTTATTTTCAAACTCCTGCCTACGGCAGCGTAATTTACAGAAACAACAATGATGTAAGCGATGTCGTCGGTCGAGGCGAACCCAGAACCCACGTCAACATTTATGTTTCGAACAGCGGAACTAGCTTGGCGGAGGTTTTCTGTGATGAAAATGGGCATTTTTCCGCGAAGCTCAAACTCGAAAACATTCCTAGCGGCCCTCTTTCCATAACCGCACGATGTGTTCTCGCCAGCGGAGTGTCTGAATGGAGCCCGGATCTGCAACTTGAACTTATTTAGGCCCAATCTACGGGCACAAAAAACCCGCCTCTCGGCGGGTTTTTCATGAAAGCAGCTCAACGCCAGGTTCAGTTCACCTTAGCGTTCAACTCACCCTTCAGATAACGCTGATACATGCCTTCCAGCGAGATCGGCTTGATCTTCGAAGCGTTGCCGGCGGTGCCGAAGGCTTCGTAGCGGGCGATGCACACGTCGCGCATGGCCTTCACGGTTTCGTCGAATAACCTGCGTGCATAAAAGTGAGCAGTCCGGTTTCCGGAACATAACTTTCCCAGAACACATCCCGTGACACATATCAGATACAACACCCTCAGTCCTATTCAAACCTTTGTATAAGAGCAAAGGCGAAAATCAACATGCCTGACTAACGCTTTAGAAACGGAAGCTTATTAGACTTACCCGCCCACTCTCCCGCACCCGGCAAAGCAGGCTTGGACTTACTTATGACCGGCCAGTACCTACTTAGATCAAAGTTAAGTTTCACACAATACAATTTATCACTCGGGACATCTTTCTCAGCAAAAATAGCGTTAACAGGACACTCAGCTATACATACCGCACAATCAATACAATCATCTGGGTCTATTACCAAAAAATTCTCCCCTTCATGAAAGCAGTTAACCGGACACACATCAACGCAGTCCGTATACTTGCATGCAATACAATTGTCCGTAACCACAAATGTCATTTTTTCATCTCCTTCCGCACAAAATAATCTTTTCATGCGAAACATCGACAAATCCTTTCGCACAGCAAGAATACTAATATCGAAAGCAAGAGCGCGCGCCTGTAAGAAATACCAGTTTTATAGACTGATACGAGATATCAACACTTGTGGACAGAGCTAACTTCACAGAGGCAAACACATAACGAGACGTGGCAATACTTGAGCCATTTCATGATCCAATAAAAATCCGCCTCGCCGCGTTTTTTATAACAGCAACTCTATACCAGGTTCAGTTCGCGTCGGCAGAATCGTAGGCAAACGAAAACTGCGAGCCCTTGGAGAATTCGCCAGAAAAACCTTGCGGGGTCGTGACGTCGAGCCGTCTGATCTTACGCATCGTGCTCCACCAGATCGGCAAGGGATTTGAGGTCAATCCGGCTATCGACGATTTCCAGTGCCATGCCCAGCGCAGACAGCACCCTGAACGCCGTGTAGAGCGCGACGTTTTCTCCGGCCTCAAGATCAATGATGGTCTTGCGGTTGCATTTGGCCCGGTGCGCCAAAATGGCTTGGCTGTATCCTTTGGCACGTCGCAACTCGCGGATCCTTTCACCGAACACGACAGGATTGTGCAGCAGCATGAATGTCACCTATAACGGACTTTTCTAGTCAATTACGTAAACATGTCCGTTACAGGTGACATTTCAAGCACCTCACATCTGCAAACATCGCCGGAAAATTCCGAGCATAAAAAAACCCGCCTCTCGGCGGGTTTTTCATGAAAGCAGCTCAACGCCAGGTTCAGTTCACCTTAGCGTTCAACTCACCCTTCAGATAACGCTGATACATGCCTTCCAGCGAGATCGGCTTGATCTTCGAAGCGTTGCCGGCGGTGCCGAAGGCTTCGTAGCGGGCGATGCACACGTCGCGCATGGCCTTCACGGTTTCGCCGAAGAATTTGCGCGGGTCGAACTCGCTCGGGTTGGTGGCCATCAGGCGACGCATGGCACCGGTGGACGCCAGGCGCAGGTCGGTGTCGATGTTGACCTTGCGCACGCCGTGCTTGATGCCTTCGACGATTTCCTCGACCGGTACGCCGTAGGTCTCTTTGATGTCGCCGCCGTACTGGTTGATGATCGCCAGCCACTCTTGCGGAACCGAAGAAGAACCGTGCATCACCAAGTGGGTATTCGGGATGCGCTTGTGGATTTCCTTGATGCGGTCGATGGCCAGCACGTCGCCGGTCGGCGGCTTGGTGAACTTGTAGGCACCGTGGCTGGTGCCGATGGCGATGGCCAGGGCGTCGACCTGGGTTTTCTTGACGAAGTCGGCGGCTTCTTCCGGGTCGGTCAGCATCTGGCTGTGATCCAGCACGCCTTCGGCGCCGATGCCGTCTTCTTCGCCGGCCATGCCGGTTTCCAGGGAGCCCAGGCAGCCCAGCTCGCCTTCCACCGAAACGCCGCAGGCGTGAGCCATGGCCACGGTCTGCTGGGTGACGCGCACGTTGTATTCGTAGTCGGTCGGGGTCTTGCCGTCTTCGCCCAGGGAACCGTCCATCATCACCGAGCTGAAGCCCAGTTGGATGGAGCGCTGGCAGACGTCAGGGCTGGTGCCGTGGTCCTGGTGCATGCACACCGGGATGTGCGGGAATTCTTCGATGGCCGCCAGGATCAGGTGACGCAGGAACGGGGCACCTGCGTATTTACGGGCGCCAGCCGAAGCCTGGACGATCACCGGGGAGTCAGTCTTGTCAGCGGCTTCCATGATGGCGCGCATTTGTTCAAGGTTGTTGACGTTGAAGGCCGGAACGCCGTAGCCGAATTCGGCTGCGTGGTCCAGCATCTGGCGCATGCTGATGAGTGCCATTGTGTGTCTCTCTCCCGGTTGAGGGTCGTTAATCGTGCCAGCCTGCCGGAGCGGCGGCGGCTATTCAAGTGATTGCGGATCGGGGGTCGAGGCCCGGCCCGGTGATTCGGTGAAACATAAACTTTGCGTGTGACCACCTGTGGCGAGCGAGCTTGCTCGCGCCCGGCTGCGAAGCGGCCGTGAAACCTGCGGCCCGGTTCTTTCTGAGGTACCGTGTCGCCTGGTTTGGGGACCGCTTCGCGCTCCAGCGGGAGCGAGCTCCCTCGCCACAAGGCCTTTCCGGTCTTCAGGCTGCCGGCTTACTCGGCCTTGCAGCCCCGGCCGATCAGATCATTGGTGGCGACCCAGTAGACCAGGCCTTCCTCACCCTTGATGTGAAACGCCAGCATGTTGTCGCTGTACAACGCACCCGACGCGCCCGGCTCCTCTTTCAGGCGGTAGACCTGATCGCCGCCGCCCAGGCGCACGTCGACTTCCTTGCGCCCGGCATCGGTGTAGCGCCACAGCACCTTGGCCTGGCTGTCGCAGGTCCAGGTGGTCCAGTCGTCCGCCGGTGCGGATGGCTGGAACAGCCCCAACTGCGCGCAACCGCCCAACAATCCCAACGCCGCAACGGCGATCAAGCCTTTCATCCGTGTTCCTCGACCGGCGGCGCACGCCGCCGGCCCTGAGTTAAAGGTCAGACCCGTCAAGGACAGCCCTGTTCCTTGGCCGGGGTTTGCGTCTCGTATTTGTCCAGGCCTTCCGGCCCCGAGCGCTTGTTCAGCACCGGGTTGGTTTCGGCTTGCCAGTCGGCCTGGTAGCAGCCCTTGTGCGCCTCGCCGGCGTCCGGCTGCGCGTCGGCCTGCGGGTGGCTCCCGCAGGCGGCCAGCGCACCGGTCAGCAGCAACAGCGCTAACGACTTGACCATGTGAACACTCCTTTGCCTGGCCAATCGGGCGGCCTCAGGCCTTGGCCCGGCTTTCCAGGACTTCGACGGCCGGCAGCACCTTGCCTTCGACGAATTCGAGGAACGCGCCGCCACCGGTGGAAATGTAGGAGATATCGCTGGCCACGCCATACTTGTCGATGGCCGCCAGGGTGTCGCCGCCGCCGGCGATGGAGAACGCGGCGCTGTCGGCGATGGCCTGGGCCAGCACCTTGGTGCCGTTGCCGAACTGGTCGAATTCGAACACGCCGACCGGGCCGTTCCACAGGATGGTCTTCGACGATTTCAGCAGTTCGGCGAAGTTGGCTGCGGTCTGCGGGCCGATGTCCAGGATCATGTCGTCGGCGGCCACGTCACCGATCAGCTTGACGGTGGCGGCGGCGCTTTCGGCGAATTCCTTGGCCACCACCACGTCCACCGGCAGCGGCACGCTGACCTTGGCGGCGATGGCGCGGGCGGTGTCCAGCAGGTCCGGCTCGTACAGCGACTTGCCGACCGGGTGACCGGCCGCCGCCAGGAAGGTGTTGGCGATGCCGCCGCCGACGATCAGTTGGTCGCAGATCTGGCTCAGGCTGTTCAGCACGTCCAGTTTGGTCGAGACCTTGGAGCCGGCGACGATGGCGGCCATCGGCTTGGCCGGCGCGCCCAGGGCCTTGCCCAGCGCGTCCAGTTCAGCGGCCAGCAGCGGGCCTGCGGCGGCGACCTTGGCGAACTTGGCCACGCCGTGGGTCGAACCCTCGGCGCGGTGGGCGGTGCCGAAGGCGTCCATCACGAACACGTCGCACAGGGCGGCGTATTGCTGGGCCAGTTCGTCGGCGTTCTTTTTCTCGCCCTTGTTGAAGCGCACGTTCTCGAACAGCACGATGTCGCCGGCCTTGACGTCAACGCCGCCCAGGTAGTCGGCCACCAGCGGCACTTCGCGGCCCAGCGCCTTGCTCAGGTAGTCGGCGACGGGCTTGAGGCTGTTCTCGGCGGAGAACTCGCCTTCGGTCGGACGGCCCAGGTGCGAGCAGACCATCACCGCCGCGCCTTTCTCCAGGGCCAGCTTGATGGTCGGCAGCGAAGCCAGGATGCGCGCATCGCTGGTCACTGCACCGTCCTTGACTGGGACGTTGAGGTCTTCGCGGATCAATACGCGCTTACCTTGCAGATCGAGGTCGGACATCTTCAACACGGTCATGGGTCGCACTTCCTGGATTACTTGTTTGTTGGAATCGCTGTCTGCAGATAGTGCTCTGCAACGTCCAGCATTCGGTTGGCAAAACCCCATTCGTTGTCGAACCAGGCCAGGATGTTCACCAGCCTCGGGCCGGAAACGCGGGTCTGACTGGCATCGACGATGGCCGAATGTGGGTCATGGTTGAAATCGCAACTGGCGTGAGGCAACTCGGTGTAGGCCAGAAGCCCCTTGAGCGGGCCGGCGGTGGCGGCGTCGCGCAGGATCCGGTTGACCTCGGCGGCGTCGGTGTCGTTCGCGGTCTGCATCGTGATGTCGAGGCAGGACACGTTGACCGTCGGCACGCGTACGGCTTTGGCCTGAATTCGCCCGGCAAGTTCCGGCAGCAGGCGCTCGATGCCGCGTGCAAGGCCGGTGGACACCGGAATCACCGACTGGAACGCCGAACGGGTGCGGCGCAGGTCTTCGTGGTGATAGGCGTCGATGACCGGCTGATCGTTCATCGCCGAGTGGATCGTGGTGATCGACACGTACTCCAGCCCCACCGCCCGGTCCAGCAGGCGCAGCAGCGGCACGCCGCAGTTGGTGGTGCAGGAGGCGTTCGACACCAGGCGCTCGGCGCCGGTCAGGCAGTCCTGGTTGACGCCGTAGACGACGGTGGCGTCGACATCCGATTCGCTGGCCATCGGCTGGGAGAACAGCACCCGCGGCGCGCCGGCGTCGAGAAAGCGCTGGCCGTCGCCGCGGGTGTGCCAGGCGCCGGAGCATTCGAGCACCAGGTCGACGCCCAGGGACGCCCAGTCGATGCCTTCGGGGGTGGGACTGCGCAGCACCTTCACGCAATCGCCGTTAATGTGCAGACAATCGCCGTCGACCTTCACCTCACCGGGAAACCGGCCGTGGGTGGAGTCGAAGCGTGTCAGGTATTCGATGCTGGCCATGTCGGCCAGGTCGTTGATCGCGACAATCTCGAACCCGGCCTTCTCGCCTCGCTCGAACAACGCACGCAAGACGCAACGACCGATACGGCCGTAGCCGTTGAGTGCAACTTTGTAGGGACGCGGTTGAGGCATGGGGTTCTCGATAATACGCAGACCAGACGCAATGCTTATGTGCGACACATCCCTTGTGGGAGCTGGCTTGCCAGCGATAGGGCCATCCGCTTCAACCTATGTGCTGACTGAACGGACGCTATCGCTGGCAAGCCAGCTCCCACAGGGAATTGCGGTGACCGGGAGGTCACCGCCGTGTGCCTTAGTCTTCCAGCAGCTCTTCGGCCTGGCCCAGGATGTTCTCCAGGGTGAAGCCGAACGCTTCGAACAGCGCCGGAGCCGGTGCCGATTCGCCGTAGGTGGTCATGCCGATCACGCGGCCTTCCAGACCCACATACTTGAACCAGAAGTCGGCGTGGGCCGCTTCGATGGCGATGCGCGCGCCGACCTGCAGCGGCAGGACCGACTGCTTGTAGCCGGCGTCCTGGGCGTCGAACACGCTGGTGCACGGCATCGACACCACACGCACCTTGCGGCCCTGCTCGGTCAGCTTGTCGAAGGCCTGGACGGCCAGGCCGACTTCGGAGCCGGTGGCGATCAGGATCAGCTCAGGCTCGCCTGCGCAGTCCTTGAGCACGTAGCCGCCGCGGCTGATGTCGGCGATCTGGATCGCGTCGCGGGACTGATGCTGCAGGTTCTGGCGGGAGAAGATCAGCGCCGACGGGCCGTCCTTGCGCTCCAGGGCGTTTTTCCAGGCCACCGCCGATTCGACGGCGTCGGCCGGACGCCAGGTGTCCAGGTTCGGCGTGCTCCCACACATCGAGACCGAGAATCGGCGTGTTGCCGTTCATCAGCGGG